>JAIPEV010000020.1 GCA_021736965.1 Halanaerobiales bacterium
AGTTTTTTTCAGTATATAAATTTTCTTTTCTATAATACCCTCAATAATTTGTTAAAACAGGTTTATATTCATTTAAAACTTTATCTCCACTATAAGGGGGTTCTCCATTTTTAATTAACTCATCTACCAGTTTTTGATCACCATTATTTCTGGCAGCATTTAAAACAAACTCATATATGTATTTATCTGTTTTAACAATGTCAATCATTTGAGCTGCCCCAATATAGGCATGAAACTGTTTTGGATACCTTTGAACTGCTAAAGTACCAATTATTGTTCCCCAAGAATGTCCTAATAAATATATCTTATCTTTTTCATACTTTTCTTTTAGATAGTTTGTTAATTCATTTATATCTAAAACATATTGATCTAAAGTCATCTTATCTTTTACTTTTATTGAAGGATAAGACTTACCACTACCTCTTTGTTCCCAAATCACAACAATAAAATGGTCTTCTAATTCAGCATTAAACTTTAAAAACCTACCCATCTCTGTACCACCAGGTCCACCTGATAATAGTAAAATGATTGGATTATCTTTACTCTTTCCTCTAGTTACAACCCATTGATTTACTCCACCAATATTTACTTTCTCCATTACAGAAATACTATCTTTTAATTTTTTACCATTTTGATCAAGAATTGGACTCGTTTTCCCAGGTAATAATGATATTATAATTATTATCAAAATCACAGTTAATAAAGCATATAACAATAACTTTTTAGTTGATCTTTTCTTTTTAATTTTTGTTCTCCTACTTTCTTTAAATATTTGTTTACTCAATTTTATAAATATACTTAGTCCAAACATATTTAATAAGTACTATTATATATGATAATCCAACTATAGTAAATATAAAATAATTAATATTATCATTATAAAGTGAAATAAATGATCTTGAAAACCAGTATGTAGGGAAAATCATCACTAATATATGCCATTTAAAACTTACCAAATAGCCAAATATTGGGGCTAAAAGTATAAATCCGACTAATTTTGATAATGCAATACCCTCAACCTTATTACTTGCATAAGCCCCTAAAAATACTGCTATCAAGGGGCCTGTAAAGAAGCCATTAAAATAATAGGAACTGTTTTTAGATAATAGATATGTAATTTACCAACTAATAGTAAAACTAAATAAGAAAATATAAAACTACTCAAAACACTTGTTGAGATTTTATATAATAAATAACCAGACTTTGTTAAAGGTGTTACTGATAAATACTGTAATATCTTTTGATCTCGTAGTTCTAAAATCATAAATCCTACTAACATTCCCTGTAATAATGGAATCAAATTTATGATAAATCCAATAATAAATGGGTAATGTTTTGTTATATCAATACTTAAATAATTATTTGCAAGTAAACGTAGAAGAGGAAAACTATATTTAAAAAATAACCCTATTATAAGTGGTGTTAACAAAATAAACAACATAATCGTATCCCGATAGATGGTTTTTAAATCACTTTTTATTAAGCTATATATTTTTTTCATTATTATCACCGATTTTTAAAATAATATACTTATAAAACCAATTTTTAACCCAAATATATGTAATAACAATCCAGAATAATAAATTTGCAATATGATACCAGATATAAAGATTATTAAATGTACCTTTAATTGAATAAGACAACAAAAAGTAAGATGGAAGTGTGGGTAGTAAATAAAATAAATAACTATTAACTACATTAAATACATCTAAAAATGGTAACATTATTAATAAATAGTAAATTATTGAAAAAAGAATAAATTCATTAACTGTATCTATTCTCACAGCAAGTGTTATTCCTAACAGTGTAAAAAATGTTGATATCATAATTAAAGAAATAACAAAAAGTATAATTGAAAATAAATCGATATTTGAAGTAATAACAATAATCATCCCCACAGATGTAGCCAGAAATATTAAAGAAATTACTTTAGAAATAATGTATTGATTAATTTTAATGGGTGTAACAAATAACTGTTCAATTACTTTATCACCCTTTTCAAATAAAATAATAGCACCTATGAAAAAAAAACCCAACATAACAGGATCAGATAATACGATAAAAATTGTAATATCCTTTTTATATTCAGTAGGAATAAAACATAAGATTAATATATATATTATTGCAATAAATAAATAGATATAATAAAAACCGTTTTTATACTGGAATTTAATATCATTTTTTACTAAATTAAGTAAATTTCTCAATATAAATTCCTCCCGGTTACTTTTATAAATACCTCTTCTAATGTAGCTTCTTCAGTATGCATTGTGACTATTTTGTATTGATTTATCAGATTAATAAACTTTTCATTATTTTTTAGACTATTTAAATCAAACTCTATAAATTCTACTTTTTTATTTTTTTCATACTCAATTTTAACTTTTTTTAACCCGTAATCTAATTTCAATTTAGAAGGAGATTCAATTAAATCAATATCTCCCTCTTCAATAAAACCTACTTTATCACATAGTTCATCAGCAACATACATATCATGGGTTGATAAAAATACTGTTACACCCTCTTCTTTCTTTTTTTGGATAATATCTTTTATTTTTCTTGCATTTACAGGATCTAATCCTGATGTTGGTTCATCTAAAAATACTATACTGGGGTTGTTAATAAATGCTCTACAAAAATTAAGTCGCATTTTCATACCTTTAGAATATTCAGAAACTCTTGTTTTTTTATCTTTTATTAAACCAACCATATTTAATAGACTGTTAATATCTTCAGTTTCTTTATTATAAAGAGAAGCAAAAAATAACAAATTCTCCTCAGCTGTATATTTGTTAAATAAATTTGGAGTTTCAAAAGCAACACCAATTTCTTCATAAAAACTACTTGTAATATCTTTAATATCAATTTCTGAAACCTTAACACTGCCTCTATATTTTTTTAAAATACCAATTATTATTTTTTGTGTTGTACTTTTCCCGGCACCATTGGGTCCTAAAAGTCCAAATATTTCTCCTTTTTTTATTCTGAAATTTATCCCCTTAATAGTTTCATCTTTATTACCTGGATAAGTATAATATAAGTTTTTTACTTGAATCATTCATATCCCTCTTTTTTTAAAAGTCCTTCTGAAATACATTGATTTATTTAATATCATTATTCTTTTAGCCATCTTTTTATCATGACCTCTAAAGATCTATTCATCTCTTTATAGAATTCAGTGTTGAATTTTCTTGCATAAATATACTGACCAAAGTTTTCAGCTCCAAACTTATTATTTTCTTTTAACTTACTTTCTTTATCCTTATACATTTCTTTTAAATCTCTATTATCTAGTCTTTTATATTTTTCATTAAAGACAATATTTTTTTTATCAAATCTATTTGAGATTCTCTTATTATAATTATCTGGATAATATCCTAAAGACAACATTGCAACTGGTAAGACATATTTAGGTAAATCAAATAAGTCCTTTTTTATCTCATAGTTTTCAACAATGTCTCCTATATAACAAGAACCAATATCCAAAGCTTCTGCTGCAAGAACAGCATTTTGAGCTGCTATAAAGGCATCACCTGCTCCTAAAAATATACTGGCCAAATTGGGTTTAATAAATTTAAGTTCATTATCTTTGCAATATTCTTTTAAGTTACATATTTTAAAATAGTCATATAACCTTTGATAATCAGCTAAAAAGATTAATAATACTGGAGCTTTTTTTATAAAGGGTTGGTTATCACAGGTTTTACTCAGTAATTCTTTCTTTTCTGGATCTTTTATAACTATAATTGAGTAACTCATCATATTTCCAGCTGTAGGTGCACGCATAGCACTATTTATTATTTTATCCAACTTATTTTTTTCAATATCCTTATCTTTATATCTTCTTAAAGACACTCTCTTTTTAATCAAACTCAGAGTCTCATTCATAAATAATACCCCCATTATTTAGATTTTTAAAATAATAAATCAACAAAACAATCTTTAATCCTTGCAAAATAGCACCTAATTTTTATATAATTACAGACTAAGAAGTGAGGTGTTGTTAAAGTGAATCATAAAAATAACAAGCTACCATTTTTAGTAGGAATCTCTTATCTTTTATCTTTTTTAACTATAAGATTAATGGTTATAATAGCAGGTTCTGTCAATAATGAGACTGCTATTGCTATAAAAGAAGGAACTATAAATTCTAAATTGTATATTGGAAGAAATATTATTATATATGGTTATCACATTCATCATTATTTCTTTGGAGTACTCCTAATTGCAGCTGCTGGTTGGTTAGCAATTGTTGGAAGTACTTATCTCAGCAAAGAAAGATTATCAATTATTTACGGCATAGGTTTAGGTCTTTTTATGGATGAAATAGGTATGTTGTTAACTGAAGGCGACTATTATACAAGTCTATCTTATCTTTTAGGACTATTACTTTTAGGATTTTTAGCCATTATTATTTACTTCCCACCTTTTTGGAGTTCTGCAAGAGATAATGTTATCGGCTTAAAAGTCCCTGGTTCAAAGTACATTAAAAAGTTATTAAATATTATTATAACTATCTTTGATTATATAAGTAAAAAGATTATAAAGTATAAAATAGCTATTTTAATAGTTATTACTATATTTTTTATTATTGATTTTTTAATACCTTTGATTTTTTAAATTTTAATACTCAACTAATTGTTTTTACTTATTATTATTAACCCCTACAATACCATATTGATAATCATTAATCTCCACCTCTTTTAAAACACTTATTTTATTTTGATCAAATAATTTTTTAATATCCAAAATACTTAATTTGTGTTCTAAAGAAGGTCCTTTTTGCATTTCTGTTTTTTTAAACTCTATTATACCAATTTTTGCTCCCTGTTTTAATTTTTCTATATAATTTTTAAGTAATAAATTTTTATTATTAACTTCATGTAAGACATTTACCATTAATAGATAGTCAACTTTTTTTGTTATATTTGAGTCATAAAGATCGCTTTTAATTACCTTGATATTTTGAATACCTTTTTGCTTAACTCTTTTATTAAGTTCTTTTAACATTTTTTTTGAAGTATCTAATGCATATACAGTTCCATGATTTCCTACTATTTTAGTTGCAGGTAATGAAAAATAACCTATACCAGCACCTAAATCAATAACATGATCTCCTTTTTTTAATAACATATTTATTAATGTTTTTTCTGGAGGAAGATCATTATTCCTTTTTTCTGATTCAAGTTTCTTATAATTATCTACATTAAACTTTTTTGACATCTTTAATTACCCCCTCTTTATAATATCTTAAATGTAGCGTTAAATAAAGTTACTTTTTCATAAAATAGTATTTAATATAAGATTTTATTGAATTCTACCTTTTTTAAAAATCAATGTGTAATTTTTTTAAAAAAACTTATTTTTAATATATCTTAATAATATTAATTTGTATAAGTTATATTTTTCTAATAATAAATGTATATATTCATAATTTGTAATAATATATTGAAAAAACTAATTTGCAAAATATTTGTACTTTTTTTTATACTTATTCACTATGCAGGAAAAATCTATCTTTGCCGGTATTATATATATAATAAAATATAATTATGTAAACTAATAATCATCAATGAAAGGGGGATAGCCATTTTTATTAAGTATTTTAGTATCAAGTAGAAATTTATTTTTTAGACATTATCAAGTAGTTTTTAATTATTGAGGAGGATTTTATGAAAAAATTAACTGTTTTTAGTTTAATCTTAATTTTCGTTTTATCATTTGCTCTTACAAGTGTTGTAGTTTATGGTGCTGGAGATGACGTTGAACTATTAGATCCCGAGGTCTCTCAAAAACCTCAAGGGAAACACGGGGGCACATTAATTACAACCCTATTAGGTGATCCTAAGACATTTAACACTATAATCGCACAAGAGACATCTTCAACTGATATAACAGATGGTTTTGTTTTTGAAGGATTGGTTGATAGACATGGTGTTACAACTGAATTTATGCCAGAATTAGCAAGAGACTGGGAAATTAGTGAAGATGGTACAGTTTACACCTTTTATCTAAGAAGAGGAGTTCAGTGGAGTGATGGAGTAGAGTTTACCGCTGACGATGTAGTCTTTACCTTTGATGTAATAAAAGATGAAGAAGTACCAACAAGTACTAGAGATGTTATGATGGTTGACGGAGAATTTCCAGAATATAGAAAGGTTGACAAATATACATTTGAGGTAGAAATACCAAAACCTTTTGCTCCTTTCTTAAATAACATGACAACATTTATTATTCCAAAGCATAAATTATATGATGCTTGGAAAGCTGGTAACTTTAACAATATGTGGGGTATAGACACTGATCCCCAAGAGATAGTTGGTACCGGTCCATTTACAATAGGAGAATATAAACCTGGTGAAAGAGTTGTAATGTTAAGAAATGCCAATCACTGGAGACGAGATCCACAAGGTCGACCTATTCCATATATTATTAGATGGGTTAGAGTTATCTCAGAAAGTCAAGAAACTCAAGCACTACTATTTGAAAATGGACAAACTCATTTCTTAGGTGTAAGAGGTATTGACTATAAACGTTTTGCAGAAGATGCAGAAAAAGGAAACTACAAAATGATTAATGCTGGTCCTACATTTTCTACTAACTTCTTAGTATTTAATATGAACCCTCGTAATCCTAAGCTAGAAGAACAGCCCTGGAAGTATGAATGGTTTACAAACCTTCATTTCAGAAGAGCTGTTGCATATTCAATGGACAAAAATACTATGATAGATCAGGCTTTAGCTGGTTTTGGTGAACCACAGTGGAGTCCAGTTAGTGCTCCAAATAAAGTTTATCTAAATGAAGAGGTTAAAAAGTATCCTTATAGTTTAGAAGATGCTAAAGAAGAGTTAAGACAAGGTGGATTCACCTGGAATGATCAAGGACAACTTCTAGATAAAGATGGCCGTAGAGTTGAGTTCAATATGGTAACAAATGCAGGTAATACTGTAAGAGAACAAATTTTAAATATAGTTGCAGCTGAATTAAGAGAATTAGGTATGAAAATTAATTCTACTCCTATCGAATTTAATAAGTTAGTTAACCAACTATTAAGTGAATGGGACTTTGATACAATTCTAATCGGTCTAACAGGTGGTGTAGAACCACACAGTGGTTCTAACGTATGGCCTTCACATGGTCACTTACACATGTGGAATCCAGTCCAAGAAGAACCTGCAACCGAATGGGAAGCGCGTATTGATGAACTCTTTGAACTTGGCGCTACTGCAACCAAAGTTGAAGATAGAGTAAAATACTATAATGAATTCCAAGAAATAATTGCAGAAAAAATACCTATCATATATACAGTTACTCCAAACAGTTTATTTGCTGTAAGAAATACACTTAAAAATGTAGAACCTACTGCTTATGGTGGAGTAACTTGGAATATTCATGAACTGTATATAGACTAAAATAATAGTATTATTTTTTAAAAAATAAATGGTGATTTCAGAAGGGGGAAATTTCCCCCTTCTCTATTACCATTAATACTTTATAGTATAAGTGAAAGGAGTCAGTACTTGATGAGGACATATATTTTAAGAAGATTTTTACAAGCAGTCCCACTACTTTTAGCTATTTCTTTGTTGTCATTTTTCATAATGCAATTATCACCGGGTAGTTATCTTGATACAATGAGATTAAATCCAGATGTATCTGAAAATCTTATAAATACAATGGAAAGACAGTATGGTTTAGATAAAAGTATTCCAGAACAGTACTTCCACTGGTTATGGCAACTTTTACATGGTAATTTAGGAGAATCATTTACTTATAAAGTTCCGGTTACCCATGTAATAAAAAGCAGGATGGTAAATACTATAATATTATCTGTCGCTGCTATGATCATAGCATGGATGATATCAATACCAATTGGAATCTACTCTGCAACCCACAAGTATACAATTGGTGATAATATTTTTACGAGTTTAGCATTTGTAGGCCTATCGATACCTAACTTTTTCTTTGCACTTTTATTATTATTCTTAATTGTCAAATTCAATGTCCCTTTACCCATTAACGGGATGACTAGTATTATGCATAACTTTTTAACTCCAATGGGTAAAGTTGTTGATATATTAAAACACCTATTAGTACCTGCAGTTGTGCTTGGTACTGCCAGTATGGCGTCATTAACAAGAATAATGAGAGGTCAAATGATTGAAGCCATGCGATCAGATTACATTAGAACTGCACGTGCTAAAGGTTTAAAAGAAAGAAAAGTTATATATAAACATGCCTTCCGAAACGCAATAAATCCAATGATTACCATATTCGGTTTTCAAATCAGCGCACTTTTAAGTGGAGCTGCCTTAACTGAAACGGTTACAGGTTGGCCCGGCTTAGGTAAGATGATGCTTACAGCTGTGAGATCGAAAGATCTTTATTTAGCTATGGCTGGATTAATGATTGGTAGTGTTTTGTTAATCATTGGAAACCTAATTGCCGATATTATGTTAGCAATAAGCGATCCGAGAATTAGGTATAATTAAAGGAGGGTAGAAATGCAAAAATTAGATAAAAATATAAAAGATGATATTGATAAAAAACAAACAGTTAAAGATAAAGAATATAGCATCTGGTTAGATACCTGGAAACGAATGCGTCGCCATAAGATGGCTATGATAGGTGGAACCATAGTTTTAATACTATATATTGTAGTGATCTTTGCTGGATTTTTATCTCCATATAATCCTTATAAAGGATTTAAGAAACATTTTTTTCACCCTCCAACAAAAATACATTTCTTTGATGAGGATGGCTTAACATGGCCATATGTATATGAAACTAAATCAGTGGATTGGGCAGAATATGAAGTAATAAAAGATAAAAAATACCCAATAAAATTTTTTCATAGAGGGCAGGAATATGTATTAATGGGACTTTTTAAATCTGATCTTCACTTAATCGGTGTAGATCAACCAGCTCATCTCTTTTTTATGGGTTCTGATAACTATGGAAGAGATCTTTTTACTCGAATACTTTATGGTGGTAGGGTTTCTATGTTCATTGGTTTTGTCGCAATCTTTATTACCACCGTGATTGGAATGATTGTTGGTGGAATTGCCGGTTACTATGGAGGATGGGTCGACAATTTGTTAATGAGATTTGCAGAGGTAATTATGTCTATCCCCGGCTTTTATCTATTATTAGCCTTGGCAGCTGTTTTACCAATAGATATATCTTCAACAATGCGGTTTTTCTTAATTATTTCAATTTTATCTTTTCGAGGCTGGGCAGGCATGGCCCGTGTTATAAGAGGGATGGTTCTATCTATTAGAAATGAAGACTATATCCTTGCTGCACAAGCAATTGGTGCTAAGGATAAAAGAATAATTACAAAACATGTACTTCCTACTACTACTACTTATGTAATAGTACGAGCAACGGTTAGTATACCTTCATATATAATTATGGAATCTGGTTTGAGTTTCTTAGGATTAGGAATCCAGGAGCCAAATGCCAGCTGGGGTAATATGTTGAGTGCAGCTCAAAATGTTACTAAAATAACAAATTTCCCCTGGTTATTAATACCTGGTTTTATGATATTCTTTGCAGTTTTAAGTTATAACTTACTTGGAGATGGACTTAGAGATGCTTTAGATCCAAAGGCAACTGAAGATTATTAAAAGAGGATGTGAACAATTTAATCTTCTTTTATTTTTTATATTTCAATAATATTATAAAAAGACTACCAAAAACTTACATATATTGGTAGTCTTTTTGCTTTGTTATTTTATATTAAAAATATTATTTGATTTTTAATAAAGATTTTATTTATTATTTGATATGTGGTTTTTTTGCAAAAAAAAGACCTTAAATCAATAAGGTCAGTTTATTAATGATATTAACTTACATTATACTTCTAATAACATAGTTGCCATCGTATATCCTACACCAGATGCGGTCAAACAGACAAGATCGCCTTTTTTTACCTCTTCTTTTTCTAAGGCATCATCTAATGCCATTATGACACATGCATTACCTGTATAACCATATCTGCCCATTATATTATGTGTCTTGCTAAAATCTATGCCTAAGTTTTTACAGGTTAACTGTATAGCGGATTTATTTATTTGAGTAAAGATAAATTTATCAACTTCATCTAATTGAAAGTTGCTTTTTGTCATCATCTTCTCTATAATGACAGGCCATAGTTCAGGATTTCTATTCATCAGTTCTCCCTGCCAAAAAGTAAGGTTAGGATTAACCTCTCCTTTACCTTTAATTCTTTCAATAGTTGCAGGAAACCTTGTTCCTCCAACATATATTCCTAAAGATCTCCACTGATTACCATTACCTATAAAATGATTAGAATGAATCCCTATATCTTTTTTTGATTTTTGATAAATTGCTGCTCCAGCTCCATCAGAAAACACACAAAAGAACTTACCCTTTTTCATCTCTGCAAATTTTGTCATATTATAGACAGAAAGAACCATTACTGTTTCGATATCATTGTTTCCTTCAATCCAATTTTTAGCAGTTTCAGAAGCAAATACAAATCCTGTACAAGACGCATTTAAATCAAAAAATGGAGCTCCATCTCTCATCTTTAGACCTTCAGCAATACTTGCTGATGATTGAGGAGATAAAATATCAGGGGTATCAGTTGAAACTATTAACAAGTCTATCTCTTCTACACTGAAATTTACCTTTTTTAAAGCGTTTTTCCCAGCCTTAATACCTAAATCAGTTGTACTCATATCTTCTCCTGTTTCATTACGTTTTTTAATCCCAAGTGGAGCCATAAACTCACTTATGTCTTCACCTAAAATATTACTCATATCTTCTAGATTATATGAATTATCTGGGGCATAAGACCCGGTTGAAATTAATTTAATTCCCAAAATATCCCTCCTTAAAAATGATTAGATACCCAAATAAGATTTTTTAATGTGTTCATTAGAAGATAAGTTTTTAACACTATCTTCTAACTCAATTCTTCCATTTTCTAAGACATACCCTCTATTAATAACCTTTAATCCCTGTCTTACATTTTGTTCAGCCAATAGTATAGAAACATCTTCTTTTTTAATTTCATTTAACTTTTTAAAGAGATCAGTGACTAATGAAGGCTGTAATCCTATTGAAGGTTCATCAAGTATCAGTAATTTAGGGCTAGACATTAATGCTCTACCAACTGCTAACATCCTTTGTTGCCCTCCACTCATAGTTCCAGCTATCTGTTTTTCCCTTTCTTTTAAAATGGGAAATAAACTATATACAAATTCTAAATTATTATCTGTTTTATTTTTAGCACTGGGAATATATGCAGATCCTAATTTTAAGTTTTCTTTAACTGACATTAAAGGAAATAATTCTCTTTTCTGAGGTACCAAAGCAATTCCTTTTTTTATTATTTGATGAGTTGATAGACCAACAATATTTTCACCATTAAATAAGATCTCACCATCTATATTATTTATTAAACCAATAACTGCATTAATTAATGTACTTTTTCCAGCACCATTTGGCCCAAATATACCAACAGCCTCATTGTCCTTAATATTTAAATTTAAGTCCCATATTACCTGTATTTTACCATATGAAACATCTAAATTTTTGATTTTTAACATCTTATTCTTCCTCCCCAAGATAGGCTGCTATTACATTTTGCTGTTGTGATACTTCACTATATGGCCCCTGGGCAATTATCTGACCTCGATCAAGTACTATTACTCGATCTGTAAGTTCTTTAACAACTTTCATTATATGTTCAACAACACATATTGAAATATCTGTTTTCTGAACACCTTTTACTATTTCAATTAGTTCCCAGGTTTCTTCGCTATTTAGTCCAGCCATTATTTCATCTAAAAATAATAATTTAGGATCAGAAGCTAAAGCTCTACCAAGTTCTATTTTTTTTAATTCTAAAACGGTTAGTTCATCAACATTCTTATTAACATTTTTTAATTTTAATAACTCACATATTTCGAGCGATTTTTTTCTCGCTTCATTTAATTTATTTCCCTTGCCAAATAAAGCACCAACCATAATATTTTCTAGTGCTGTAAAGTCTTTTAAAGGTCTAACTATTTGAAATGTTCTAGCAACACCCTTTTGGGTTCTTATGTGAGCAGGATACTTCGTAATATCTTCATCTCTAAAGGTAATACTCCCTTTGTTTACTGGTAGGGTACCAGCAATTAAATTAATTACTGTAGTCTTTCCTGCGCCATTAGGACCAATAATACCTAGAATTTCATCTTTACCAACCGTAAAACTTAAATTATTTACAGCTATCAATCCACCAAATCTTCTAAGTATTTTATCAGCTTTTAATCTAGGCATTAATATCCCCTCCAGTCTTTCCTATTCCAATTACAGTATTTTTTATTGGTTTATATATCCCCTGTGGCATAAATAATACGACAAATACTATAATTAAACCATAAACTATTAAATGTCCATATGGCATTTGTAATTTTAGGTACTCTGCAATAAGACCTAATAGAAATGCCCCGATAATAGGTCCATTAGTACTGTAAATACCACCGACTAAAGCCATTGCTATTGGTAATAATAGAAAGTTCAAAGAAAAAGTGCTTTCTGGATTCACAAAGGCATATTGTTGGACATAAGCCGCACCTACAAGTCCTTGAATTGCAGATGTAACAACAAAAACAAATAATAAATATTTAAAAACATTAATACCACTTGATTTTGCAGTAGTTTCATCATTTCTAATCGAATTTATAGCAAAATGAATCCGTGTTCTCTTAAATATTTCTGAGATACCAATCACAGTTAATGTAATAATTAAAATCATATAATATATTTTGATGGGATCCCCATTAAATATAGCATTACTTAATATAGTACCACTTGATCCTCCTGTTAACTCAGGTAAATTTCTAATCACAACAGAAAAAACATGTGTGAGGGCTAAGGTTGTTATTGCGAAATATATTTCTCGTAATCTTAAAACAACAAAACCTAAGAAAAAAGCTATCACTCCTGAAAATATTGCCCCAACTAATAAACTCAGTATTGGATCAAAACCAAGTTTAACTACAATTAATGCAGAAGCATAAGCGCCCAAACCAAAAAAACCGGCTGTACCAAAAGACAACTGACCCGTCCTTAACATCATATCCCAACTTAAACTGAGTGCAAGAAATACTAAAATCGAAGTAAAGATATGAAGTAAATATGTACCAGCAATAAAGGGCAGTATAACTGACAAAATTACTAATAAAATTGGTAATATATATTTTTTCATTATCTAGCCCTCCTATATGATCTGGATATGATTACAATAATTAATACACCAAAGAAAACGATATCTGACCAACCACCATAATTTGGTATTGAATTTATAACTGCTTCTCCTATACCTAATGTGACTCCTGCTATTAATATTCCATTTAGATTACCTAAACCAGCCATTGCTGCTAAGGCAAATGACTTTAGGGAAAATGGTGAGCCTACTCCGGGAAAAATTGCTGTCCTCGGTAACATAAAACCTGCAACAATACCTAATATTCCGATCGAAACACTAAACACAAAAAGGTAAACAAAGTTTACATTGATTCCAACTATCCTAGCTCCTTTAGGGTTCTGACCTACAGCAAAGGTTGCCTGCCCCAAACGAGTATTTTTTAAAAACCACTGTAAAGCTACTAATACAGCTACAGCGATTAATATATATAATAATTCATAAGTACCAAATCTAAATCCACCTACTTCAATCGCAGAATAAGCATAGTCGGTATAAACATTACGTGGTCTTGATGTCCAAATTATATTGATTGTTTCGATTAAAACCAAAGAGATACCGAAAGTAATTAATAATTGGTTAAGATGTCCATCTTTTAGAACATTTTTAACAGTTAAAAGATATATTCCACCACTTAATAAAATTAAAAATAGAACTGCAGGTACTATTGAAACAAGCGGGTCTAAATTAAATCTGGAATAAAGCATATATATTAAATAAAAACCTACTGTTAAAAAATCACCATGCGCAAGATTTAAAACACCTAAAATCCCTAACACTAAAGCAAGAGGTAAAGCTATGATAGCATATAAACTACCTCTTTGTAGTCCATCAAGCAAAGCATTAGGCCTCCATATTCCAATTATTACCATAAATAATATTAATAATAATAATAATCTGTATGACTTTTTTAATGAAAATGACATTGTTTCCCTCCATCCATCATTTTTTAAGACAGCCGGGTAGTATAAATACCCGGCTGTGTATTAACTAGTTACCAGGAAAAGGGATATTCTATTTCTGATGTGGCAAATTCAAATGGCCAAATTACATGTTGTTCTCCATCCTGATACTGTAGTATTTTTTGTCTTGTAAAACCTTGATTTTTAATTATGTTACTTGGAGCCATTCTTAAAGTTGAACCTAATGGAGATACATATTCTACATCTCTTAAAGCCTCAATTAATACTTCTTTTTCTAATGTTTTTGCCTTTTTAATACCTTCAGCTAAATACATAATGTTTGTATAACCTAAAGGTGCAAAGTAAGTTGCAGGCTCATGATTGTGAAGTTCAATATATGCATTCCAGAAATGATCAGCAACATCACTTACTTCTTTTAATGCTGGAGCCCACATACCGTATAAAACTACTTTATCAGATAGTGGATTACTACCAAAATCAGCAGGCCATCCTGGAGGCGCTCCTACATATAGGGGTGGCTCAAAGCCAACTTCTCTTGATTGAGCTAACATTGGAACTGCATCAGCATCATATCCTGCCCAAATAAACAAGTCAGGATCATAATCTTTTGCCTGTCTCAACATACCTCTATAATCTCCTCCACCTAAAGCAGCACTCTTAAATGAGGCACCTGCAAACTCTTCCATTACTTCTGCAAAAGGGCCTTCACCATCTTCAGCCATGGCTGCCATGCTTTGATAAGCCTTAAATGAGTCTGTACCAAAGGCTCCTTCTTCATATGCTAAGAATACCTTACCAACTTCAATTTTATCGTTTCTGTTAATGATATCTGTCCAACCTTCTCCATAACTAGCACCTTGTTGGTAATCCCATGGATGTAGATGAAAATACCAGTCTGCATCTGCTCCGATAGCTTCCTCAGCTTTATGAGAAGCTGCTCCAGCCCAAACAGTTATTTTTTGATATTTTTTGAGACTTGGGATTTGTGCTAAATGAACACCACTTGACATTCCACCAACAAAAAAGTCTACTTCATCTACTGTAGCTAGCTTATCGATAGCTGCAGCACCTTTTTCAGGTTTAAACTCACTATCTACTACAACTAACTTTACTTCTCTGCCTAATAAGCCACCAGCTTCATTAATCTCTTTTACTGCTAATTTCATAGCATTAGTAGCTTGTCTACCTGTAATATCTCCCAAAGGATTGACAGCACCAATCTTAATTGGACCTTCCTGAGCAAAAGTAACTACACTTATAGATAACACCATCAAAAATACTAATGACAAAATAAATAAATTATTTTTCTTCAATTTTTTTAAGCCCCCTTGAATTTTTTTTATTAATA
>JAIPEV010000021.1 GCA_021736965.1 Halanaerobiales bacterium
GGGTTGAACATAACCTGTTCTCCAAGGTTCTGGTCCTAAAGATCTTAAAAAAGTAGATGGACTCATTGTACCCGCACCAACCTCAGTATCATAAGGCTGTTCTATAATACAGTTTTGTTTACTCCAAAAATCATGTAAGTTGTGTATCATATCCTGAAAGTTCATTATATCATTCCTTCCATTGGTCATCATTTTTAATACAAATACCTCATCTCAGATTGAGACGAGGTAGATCTTTCTACCCATATTTTAATTTTTATCAAATCCTAATATAATTTGCAAAAATTCTTTCGATTTTAATTCAAAATCTAGATGGTATACTGAAAAATCATCAATTAATTTATCTAACTTTTTAATTAATTCAGACTTAATTTCTATCTCATCTAATGCCTTCAACCTCATTCTATATATTCTTTTGATTAAATCCATTTCATTTTGCAGCAGCTTATCAATCTTATAATTTTTTGTTTGAACACATTTCGAGCAGATAAGCCCACCCTCTTTGACATCAAAATACTGTATATCTAATGTTTTATATTTTTTTCCACATTCATAACAGTAGTTTATTGTGGGCTTTAATCCCAAATAAAGTAAAAATAATAATCTGAAAACAATATTAATTTTTTCTAATTCACCTTGCTTACTTCTTTCTATTTTATAAAATGTATTCAATAATAAAGAAAAAAGATCTGGGTTTGGGTGATATTCCATACCTGCCTTTTCTACCATCTCTGCAAAGTAAGATGAATAGGCCATCTTTTCAAGATTATTCCTGAGATTTTCGAATCTATAAATACTTTCAATATTGTTTAATCTATCCAATGATTTAGTCTTATATACTGTAATATGATTATAGCAAAAAGGTAATACTGAAGCAGATATTTTATTGTTTTTTGAACTTCTTGCTTTTTTTGCAACAGCTCTAATCTTTCCATGTTCTTTTGTAAAAAAAGTAATTATTTTATCTGTTTCACCTAAGTCAAACTGTTTTAATACTATTGATTCTGTCTTAATTAAAGACATTAAATCTTCCTACTTTCTATTCTTCGTTGTCAGTTACTATCTGTACACCAGAGCTAGCACCAATTCTATTTGCACCTGCATCTAACATATTAAGAGCATCTTCAAAGTTTTTAATTCCTCCTGATGCTTTTACCCCAATATCTCTACCGACTGTTTTCCGCATGATACTTACCTTTTCGACTTGAGCCCCGGCTGGACCAAATCCAGTTGATGTTTTTACAAAGTCTCCACCTGCATCTTTGACTATTTGGCAGGCTTTGACAATTTCATCATTAGTTAAATAACATGTCTCTAAAATAATCTTAACAATTACATCGGATGACACCCCAGAAGATTTAGTTGCATCTTTAACTGCTTTTATATCTGATCTTACTAAATCATATGCACCAGATTTAAAAGCACCAATATTCATTACCATATCAACTTCTTGAGCACCATTCTTTATAGCATTTTTTGTTTCAAATGTCTTTGTCTCAGTAGTGTTAGCCCCCAATGGAAATCCTATTACTGTTGCCACTTTAACAGATGATTCTTCTAACATTTTATTTGCTAATGGTACATAAATCGGATTTACACAGACAGATGCAAACTGATGTTCTAAAGCCTCTTCACAAAGTTTTTTAATCTCACCGACTGTAGCTGTTGCCTTCAGATTCGTATGATCAATCATCTTAGCCATATCCCTCGGTTTAATTGCCACTTAAAAATCACTCCTCCTCTATTATAAAAAGTTATTAATTAATAATGAAGCCATATAAAAATAAATAAATAATCCTGTAACATCTACTATTGTTGTAATAAATGGTCCAGATGCAATTGCAGGATCAATACCTAATCCATCCATTACAAAAGGAACAGAAGTTCCAACAAAGATTGCTGTTAAAAGTGTAACAAACATTGATACACCAACAACAATTCCTAATATTGCGTCTCCTTGCCACAGCAATACAATACTACCAATTGAACCTCCTAAAATTAATGCCATTATCAATCCAACCTTTATCTCTCTATAAACATGTGAAAAATAATCTGATAGATAAAGCTTATTTGTAGCCAGACCTCTAACTACTACAGCAAGAGACTGGGTACCAACATTACCACCCATATCCATTAATACTGGAATGAAAAAAGCGAGCGCTACTACTGCTTTTAAAGACTCTTCAAAACTTTGGATTACTGAACCAGACATCATATCTCCAACAAGTAAAATCAAAAGCCAGGGTAATCTTTTTTTTATTATTGATAACAGTCCACCTTTTACATCATAAACATTAGTTGTTGCTGCCATTTTATATATATCTTCTGTTGCTTCATTTTCAATAACTTCTAAGATATCGTCTATTGTTATAATGCCTAACATCTGTTCGTTTTTATTTACAACAGGTACTGCTAAAAGATCATACTTATTTAAAACATCAGCAACATCTTCCTGATCCATATTTACATAAACTTTAATAACATCTTTACTCATAATATCTTTTATTATTTGATCTGGCTCTGAAGATAATAACTGTCTAACAGATAATACACCTTTTAATTTCTTAGTCCTTGTTATTATATAAATATAATAGATCATTTCTGGTTCAGATATTATTCTTCTTAACTTTTCTAAAACCTGTTGAACCGTATTATCTTGATAAAAGACAATAAACTGTGTATTCATTAGACCGCCAGCGGTCTCTTCACTATAACCTAGTAGTCTTTGTAGCTCTTTTGCCTGATCAGTCTTTAACTTATTTAAAGTATCCTTTACTTTACCTACAGGCATCTTCCCTAAAAAATCAGCAGCATCATCAGCATACATAGTTGTTAGTATTTTTGATAGTTTGTCTGAATCAAACTTTTCTGCTATATAGTAAGATGTTTTATAATCTAAATCTCTAATAATTTCTCCCAAACTTAAATAATCTATTATATCTATAACATCTTTTAACATTTCAGGAGATAGTCTGTTTAAAAATTCAGCCTTATCAGCAGGATAGCTCTTTTCCCAGAAATCTTGTAAATTATTATATTTATCAGGTATAAATTCTTTTATTTGGGTTTTATCCATACTTTCACCTCTTATGCCTTATAACCCATTCTTTTTAGCAAGGTATCATTATCCCGCCAGTTTTTTTCTATTTTTATCCATAAATCAAGATAGACCTTTTCTTGAAGAAGTCTTTCAATGTCTTTACGAGCTCTCATTCCTATTTTTTTTAACATTTTACCATTTTTGCCAATGATAATACCTTTGTGTGACTTTTTTTCGACAAATATATTTGCCCGTATATAGAATATATCATCTTTTCTTTCTTTCATTTCTTCAATTATTACTGCAATTCCAAAAGGAACTTCTTCTCTTAACAAATAAAATGTTTTCTCTCTAATCATCTCAGCAATGATGAATTGTTCTATCTGATCGGTAATCATATCATCTGGATAATATTGAGGTCCTTCTGGTAAAAGTGTAAATATTTCTCTTAAAAGGTTATCTATATTACGACCAGTTTTAGATGAGATTGGTATAAGATCTTGCTCTATATGTTTTTGATACTCTTTTATTATTAAAGGTAGCTCTTTCTTTTTTATTCTATCAATTTTATTTAAGATTATTATAGATGGTTGTTTTGAGTTTTTTATCTGCTCATAAATCATCTTATCTTCACTGGTAAATCTTCTGGTTGCTTCTAGCATAAAAACAATTAGATCTATACCATCTAAACTCCTATATGCTTCATTAACCATAAATTTATCCAGGTCATTTTTTGTTTTATAAATGCCTGGAGTATCAACAAATATTATCTGACCTTCTTTTTCTGTATATATTGCCTTAATAGAATTTCTCGTAGTCTGTGGGCGTGGTGATGTTATAGAAATTTTTTCTCCAATCAAATAGTTAACTAAAGTAGATTTCCCAACATTTGGACGCCCAATAATTGTTACAAATCCAGATTTATAACTCATTTTTCCATATCTTCCCTATTAAATGAGCCAGGTAATAGTTCATTATTTGTCTTTATTATCATGTTTTTATCATAAGTCATCATAATAATATCAATGTCTTTACTAAATTCATTTATAACCTGCCTACAAGCTCCACATGGTGATACTGGTTTTTTTGTGTTGCTAAGTATTAATAATGTCTTAAACTCTTTATATCCTTCTGAAACAGCTTTAAAAACTGCGGTTCTTTCCGCACACATAGTAGATCCATAAGCTGCATTTTCTATGTTAACACCTGTAAAAAACTTCCCTTCTTTTGTCATCAAAACTGCTGCTAAAGGAAACTTAGAATAGGGTACATACGCTTTTTCAATTGTCTCTTTTGCTAGTTCATACATCTTATCTATTGTTTTTTTATCGACCATAATTATTTCCTCCCTTGATAGGAGATATTAGTACTTAAAGGTACAATTTGAATCCATGTTTTGCCAGGATTTAAGGTGATTAAATTATTATCTTGATCATAAAATTTAGTCATCGCTCCATCTTCTTTCTTCCAGTACCCTTCTGTAACAACTCCATTTCTAAAATATAACGCTTTATTTTGACCTTCCAGATTAATAGTAAGTCTACCTATCTTATCTTTAACTTTGGTTTCTGTAAACTGAATTATTATATTATTTGTAGATAACTGGTTACCATTCTCAGTTTTATGAGGATTATCCATATCTTTTATATACCTGTAATATAAGTTTTGGTTTTGATCATACTCATATAAAACTTGGTAACTACCCCAATAGTTAATAGTAATTAAATCAGCTGCTTTTTTTGCATTTGATATTATTATAATATCTGCAAAGTTAAATCTGTATTCGTACTCTATACCCACCATATTTTCTAAATAATCATCTATTCTATATAAACCAGTGTATAAATTGTGTGGACTCTTTCTTAATTGACTTCTCCAATAATACTTACCATTATAAATTTGATCTAAGTTTTTAATATTATTTTCTTCTAAATATTGAAAACCATCAGGACTTGCACCTGCATGTAATAATAATGAATCATATTCTTCTGCGATCTCAATCATATAAGGTCGCAAACTTCTAATAGGTCCTATTTTATCCGGTATTTCAGACCAGTAAAGGGCTAAAAATCTTGTAATGCCACCTTCTACTAAAAATTCATAAACAATAGATGCTTTATCAAGCCCTGACTGTGGCCTGGCTTTAGGGGTGTTTTCAACACTTACCATCACAGCTCTATGAAGGGTATTATCTTCTAAAGGAAGATATGTAAACTTTGAAAAATTTACCTCTTTTTTTAATTCATCTTCTTCTTGGTCTTTTTTTTGATCATCTAAATCTTCTACTTCATCTTCTACTTTACCTTCTGTCTCTTTTTGTTCTTTATTTTGGACTATTTGATCAACCTTTTGATCTGTCTTTTTTGTCAAGGTACTTTCTGTTGTATCTTGCTTTAAATCATCTAAATCATCTTTTAGTAACACTGCTGAAAAACCTACAATTAATAATATAATTATAAGTCCGTATAGTAACCATCTTTTCATCATTACACCCCAATAGTTTATTAATTTATCTTAAAAATAATAGCTGATATTACTTTAATTGTTTAATAGGTTCACTTGTATAAATTCTTAACTTCTGTATTCTGTGTTCATCTATTTTTTCAATCTCTATAGTTACTCCATCTAATTCTATTTTTTCTTTTTCTTTTGGTAAATAACCCAACCTATGAAGCACAAAACCACTAATAGTTTCATAACTTTCCTCATCTAAAAGAGGTACCGGAAGAATTTCATTTAGATCATCTAAATCAACTCTAGCATCAACTAAGATTTCTTTATTGTTTATCAAGTTAATCTGCTTATCTTCAAGATCAAACTCATCTTGAATGTCACCAACAAGTTCTTCTAAAAGATCTTCAATTGTAATTAAACCTGATGTTCCTCCATATTCATCTAAAATAACAGCCATATGTTCTCTTCTGTTTTGCATTTCTTTTAATAGTTTATTAATCTGTTTACTTTCAGGAATAAAGTATATTGGTTTAATTAAATTCTCTAAGGTAAGATCTTCTTTACCCTCTTGTAAAAGTTGTAATAAATCCTTTACATAGATTAGACCAATTATATCATCAATACTCTCTTCATATACAGGAATTCTGGAATGACCTTGTTCAACTGCAAGTTCTACTAATTCATTAATAGAAGCTTCTTTACTTATACATACCATATCAATTCTTGGAACCATTATTTCCTTTACTATAGTATCATCGAACTCAAAAACACTCTGGATCATCTTTTTTTCGCTTTCTTTTATGACACCTTCTTCTTCACTTACACTTACAAAACCTATTATCTCTTCTTCACTAATAAAAGCAGATGATATCATCTTGTTTTCTCCTATTAGTTTCTTAATCAAAAAAGTAAAAAACCAAATAATTGGATATAGTATTTTTTCAAGCCATAACAAGATAATTGCAGAATTTTTTGCATATTTAATAGGTTTACTATTTCCAAGTGATTTTGGTGTAATTTCACCAAAAACTAATATTACAAAGGTTACAATACCTGTTGCAATACCAACACCTTTACTTCCAAATAAGTTAATTGCAATAGATGTTGCTATTGCAGAAGCAGCAATATTTGCTAAGTTATTACCTATTAATATTGTTGTAAGCAATTTTGTTTGATCATTAAGTAAATTATCAACCTTTGATGCTTTATTATCCCCATCATTGGCTAACTCTCTTATTTTCACTCTATTTGCAGACATAAACGCAGTTTCAGATCCGGAAAAAAATCCAGAAAGAATGAGTAGAAATAGAAAGCCAACTAAATTAATATACATTCTCAAATGCCCTCCAATGTAATTTCCTGTCTAAATTATAAAGTTATCGATTTATCTCTAAATCTTTTAAAATTCTTTCTTCCTTTTTTCTCATCTCCTGTTTTTCACCTTCAGTCTTATGATTATAACCTAAAAGATGCAAAATACCGTGTGTAACAAGAAAACAAACTTCTCTTTTAAAAGAATGACCATAATCTTTTGACTGACTTAATGCCCTTTCTAAAGAAATTATTATATCTCCTAAAATTTCTTTATCCATCGGAAAAGATAATACATCTGTTACTTCATCTTTATTTCTAAACTTCTTATTTAGTTCCTTTATCTTGTTATTATCTACTAATGCGATACTAATCTCCACACCATCATAACCTTCCATAGCTGTTGCCTTTGAAATAATATTTTCAAAATCATTATAAAGATCACTATCTATATTAACCTTATCTTGCTGATTATTTATTTCCATTTTTATCATTTTTATCATCCTTTTTAATCTCTTTTATTAAATTATCAGGATATTCGATACGTTGATGGTATATCCCAGTAAGAATCTGGACAAAACTCTCAGCAATTAAATCTAACTCATGTAAGGTTAAAGCTGACTCATCTAACTGACCATCATTTAGTTTTTCTCTGATCAGTTCTTTCACAAATAACTCAATCCTATTATGATTATTTTTACTAAAGTTTTTAGATCTAACTGCAGCTTCAACTGTATCTGCTAACATAATTATAGCGGCTTCTTTTGATTTTGGTTTGGGTCCATCATATCTAAAATCACTTTCTTTTATATTACCATGTTTACTTTCTTCAACAGCCTGTTTGTAAAAAAACGATATTAAACCAGTTCCTTGATGTTGAATAATAATATCTTTAATTACCTTGGGTAAGTTATATTTATTTGCGAAATCTATTCCATCTTTAACATGTGATTTTATAATTAATGCACTTAAATTTGGAGATGTTTTGCTATGTGGATTATCTCCACCAAATTGGTTGTCAGAAAAAAAGTAAGGCCTTTTTAACTTTCCGATATCATGAAAATATGCCCCAACTCTTGTTAAAAGAGAATTAGCTCCAATCTTGTCAGCAGCATTTTCTGCCAAATTACCAACGATTATACTATGATGATAAGTACCTGGAGCTTCTACTAAAAGTCTTTTTAACAAAGGGTGGCTAGGATTAGACAGTTCTAATAGTTTAACCGATGATGTTAAATCAAATATATTTTCAAGATAAGGAAGTAATCCATTTGCCAAAATCGCTACAAATACACCATTTAAGATAGCCATTGATGTCGACCACAATAGTTCTGTCCAATTATTTGTAAGATCTATTAATGTAACACCAGCAACAAAAATAACTAAAGTAATACTAACATTAAACCCAGCTTTTATTAGATCTGTTCTTTGATTAACTTTGCTTGCATTAATAATACCAACCAGACCACCTACAAAAACAACTGCTGCAGCTATAAATAGATTACCAAAAATCATTGCTATAAGTAAACTAATAAATGTAGTCACAACTAAAGCTATTTGCGTGTTTATTAAAACAGTAATCAAAATTGATACAGTAGCAGCTGGTACTAGATATACAATATAAATTGGTTGGAATATACTTATTATTTTTGCTAATAATAAGATCAAAATTATTAAGGTTTCTATTAAAATTATAAGATTTAAGTTATTCCAAATTTCTTTTTCATAGTACTTTATATAATAACCTAATAAAAATAGTAATACAGTTAAAGTAACTAATACCCCTAAAAGGTTAACATAGTTTATCTTTGGTTTTCTTAATCCTAAGGCTTCTAATACTTGGATATCATCTCTGGTGACAATATCCCCTTTTCTAATTATATTTTCACCTTTTAAAATCGTTCTTTTTACTGGTTCTACTTCTCTTAGAGCTTCCTGCTGTCTCTGTTCTGTAGCATCTAAATCTAAGATCATATTGGGTTCTATGTTGTTGGTTAATATATTAACTAAAACTAACCTGTATTCTCTTTCAAAGTTAGTTTCTAAAGCTAGTTGATTTATTCTATTCCTAATTTCAATGATGTTTTCAGGGAAGATTCTTTCCTGCAATATCTCTTCTATAATCTCAGTGGCCTTATCCCTAAGAGCTTCAATTTTAGAAAGATCAGCTCTGATAAGAAGACTAAGATCACTTATACTAACATTCAAATTATTATTAGATTTTATTTCATTTAAAACCTGATTATTAAACTGGCTTCCATTCAAATTTATTATCTCAGTCTTTGTATTTAAAATAGTGTTGAATATATTGTTAATATTATTTAGGATTTTTCTGTTTATAGACTTATCTTCCTCATAAACTTTTGAAGCAGATTCAACAGCAATTTCTCTTAACTGTTCTGTTTTTGTTTGATCAACAAAGGTAACTGCACGTGGAGCGACTATATCTGTTCTACTTACCTGTCCTACTTCAAGATCAATCTGATTAGGAAAAAAGTTAAAAGAAAGAATTACTGCAATTATGATAAAGAAAATTATAAAGCTTAATCTTTTTTTAAATATATTATTTACTTTAAACTCAAAATTATATAGATCATTGAACCATTTTTTACTACGGTTCCAAATTTGCATAATTAACTCCCACTTTCGTACCTCTCATACGCTTTTATAATATCTTTAACTAAATCATGTCTTACAACATCTTGATTTGTTAGATAGACAAATTCGATTCCTTTGATCTCCTTAAGAATCTTACGAACTTGGTTTAATCCAGAGTTAGAATTTCTGGGTAGATCTATCTGTGTAATATCACCTGTTATTACAGCATGTGAGTTAAAACCAATCCTGGTTAAAAACATCTTCATCTGTTCAGGAGTAGTGTTTTGAGCTTCATCTAGTATTACAAAAGAATCATCTAAGGTTCTACCTCTCATATAGGCAAGAGGTGCAACTTCAATTATATCTTTTTCTAAATACTGACTTACTTTTTCAGGACCTAAAATATCATATAAAGCATCGTACAAAGGTCGTAAATATGGATCTACTTTATCCTGCATATCTCCTGGTAAAAAACCTAAATTTTCACCAGCTTCTATAGCAGGTCTTGTTAATACTATTCTATTTGCATCTTTATTTAATAAACTTTTTACCGCCATTACCATTGCAAGATAAGTCTTGCCGGTTCCAGCTGGACCAATAGAAAATACAATATCTGAATTTTTGATGGCCTCAACATAGTACTTTTGACCCAAAGTTTTAACCTTGATCCTTCTACCTTTGAAATTCACTTGTAGAACCTCATCATATATATTAGATAACTTCAAATCTTTATCTTTACTGAGTAGTTCTATAGCATATTTAACCTGTTTTTTATCAATGTTTTTACCATCATCAGCTATTTTTATTAATTCTTCTATTATTCTTTTTGCCAACTGAGTACTATTATTGCTCCCAGTTATCTTAACCTTACTCCCTCTAGCTATTATATTAACATTAAGTTTTTTCTCTATTATTTTTAAATTTTGATCTTGATTCCCAAAAACATTTCTAGAAATATGATAATCACCAATATCTAAACTATCTTCAACCGGTACCACCGGATCCCTCCTCAAAATTAATTTTTTGACCTACTTTTATTTTATTCAAGAGGAATTTAAATATTCCTCCACATTATTGCCAGTTTTTATATAACAAGATACTATAAATATTATAACATATTATTGTTATCTTACAAGTACTGTAAATATGAAATGTCAGATCATGGAAAGATATCCCTTTGATCTGACATTATAACTTTATTACTTTTTGTGTTATTTTAGTATTACTAATCTCATAATATTTGTAAAGTCTGGATTAAATATATCTTTAAAAAAATACTCAGGTTTTCTCGCAACAGTATGGTATGTTTTATTAATCTAATAGTCCCAGTTTCACTTCTAAATAGCAAAGTGTTTGAAATAGCACTATTACAAATATATCTAATTCACTGTATTAAATCACCGTCGTAATAAACTATATCGATCAGCTATTACACTACAGCTAAGGTATTTGGTAAACCATTAGCTATGATAGTTATTCCTTTTACTTACAGGATCAAAAGCTATATCTAGTTGAGGCTATACAAAACCACAACCAATTTCTTAACCGATATATAAGTAAGATGCTTGATCTTTTTTCCTTTGTCAATTACTAATTTACCATATATTTTTATAGTATCTACAGCAACTCTGTTAGGGGGCTTAATAGCTATAAAATACAAGCCTGACTATCTTTTCATATTAAGTAAAACTCCCCTTTAATCAACATAGTCGACAAAAGTTTTTATAATAGTGGTTTTACTTACTCTACCAACAACCTGATCATTTTGATCGATAACAGGTAAAAAATCAATTTTGTGTAATCTTATTTTTTTAGCTGCATCAATAAAAGAGCTCTCAGGTGTTATTGATACTATTTTAGGTCTTCTAGTCATTGCCAAACTTACAGGTGTTTTTTTAAGATTATTTTGTCCGATACTCATTTTTAATAGATCTTTTCTTGATATTACACCACTTATCTTTTCTTGGTCATTGATTACTACAATAGAGCCTACATCTTCAAGAAACATCTTTATTATTGTGTCATAAATACTTGTTTGTTCATTAACATGGATTGGCTTAGTCATTATTTGACTTACATCCTTGTTATAAAGTTTTTCAATTTCTTTAATTTTATAGTTTTCTTGAATTAGATAGTATCCAACATTTGGTTTAGCCTCTAATATCTTTAACATCGTTAGGATAGAAAGATCTGACCTTATGGTAGCTCTGGAAAGCCCTAGTTGATCAGCTATCCTTTTAGAAGATATAGGTCCTTTATCTTTCACAATTTCAATTATTTCACTCTGTCTTTTAGATAGTTCCATATAATACCTCCTTTTAACAACTATATTCAGCAATCAATATAACATATTAGGCAAAATAATTCAACATTTTGAACAAATTTAGTATAATTATATTATATATATGTGTAAAAATAAGATACTAATTAAAAAAACCCCCAATAATGGGAGTTCTTTTTTTTTATATTTATTTATCATATTTGGGTCTATCTAGTACTTCTTTGATGATTACCCCGTTTATAAAATCATCTTTACTTAATAACAATGTTTTTTTTCTTTTCTTTTTTAACTTTTTTATTTGTATCTTATTATCTTTTTCTTCTTGTCTTTTTCTTTCAATTTTTTGACTAATACTTTCAGGACGATTATGACTTTCTTGACCTTCAAATACTTGCTCATTAGTTGAAACTTCTTGATCATCAATTTGATTTTTTTGTTTTTTTAAATTAGTTTTAAGGCTTTTCTTAAAAGACTGTGAGTTGATAAATTTTAATATTCTCGAAAGCAATATAAAGATAATAAAAATTAAGGGCCAGTAAGAAAATATCTCTTCCATTAATTATTACACCCCTTTAGTCTTCTTTTCCTTCATCATATTTTACATCATTATCTTCACCAGTATATTGTGATATTCCATCTCTCATTCCGGTATCTGCTTCAATATTTTTATACTTCATATAGTCCATAACACCAAGATTACCCTCTTTAAAGGCGTTAGCAATTGCTAGAGGTACTTTAGCTTCTGCCTCAACAACCTTTGCTTTCATCTCTTGAACTTCTGCTCTCATCTCTTGCTCTTTAGCTACAGCCATTGCTCTTCTTTCTTCTGCTTTAGCTTGAGCAATTTCCTTATCTGCCTCAGCTTGATCGATCTGTAACTGTGCACCAATGTTTTTACCTACATCAACATCTGCAATATCTATTGAAAGGATTTCAAAAGCAGTTCCTGAATCTAATCCTTTATTCAATACGGTTTTAGATATTGAATCAGGATTTTCTAAAACCTGTTTGTGGGTATCAGAAGAACCAACTGTAGTTACTATACCTTCACCTACTCTTGCTAAAACAGTTTCTTCACCTGCCCCACCTACTAGTCTTTCAATATTTGCTCTTACGGTCACTCTAGCAGTTGCCATGACCTGGATACCATCTCTAGCTACAGCTGTTACTAAAGGTGTCTTTATTACTTTAGGATTTACACTCATTTTAACAGCTTCTAATACATCTCTACCAGCTAGATCAATAGCTGCTGCTCTTTCAAACATCAAAGGTATCTCTGCTCTTTGAGCTGCTATTAATGCATCTACTACCTTATTTACATTACCTCCTGCCAAATAATGTGCTTCAAGTTTATCACTGGTTAAATCTAAACCAGCTTTGTGTGATTTAATCAAAGGGCCTACAATGGAAGAAGGTACTACCCTTCTTAACCTCATACCAATTAAATTAAAAAAACCTATCTTAACTCCTGCTGCAATAGCAGATATCCATAATCCTAGCGGAATAAAGTAAAAGAAAATAAAAACAAAAGCAATTACAGCAAAAATAGTTAGTATTGATACTATAGACATTTATTATTCCTCCTCATGAAATAATTTTACAATAACTTTACTACCCTTTACATCAATTACAGTTACCTTTTCACCTTTATCAATAAACTCACCTTCACTAACAACATCGATTCTCCTATTGTCGATCTCAACAATCCCTGCAGGTCTAAGTGGAGTAATTGCCTTTCCTCTTTTATTAATTATCTCTTTATCTCCCACAGAAGCAACATATCCTATATCAGTTTTTTGGCTTGTTCTTAATGAAATTCTAGACCAAAGTTTTGAACTTCCAAAGTACTTAATAATAAAATAGGTTAATATTAAAGTTGCAATCATTGTTGATGCAATAATATTTATTGCTATTTGAGGTGACGGGAATAAGAAATATAAACTTATCAATACAGATATGATACCACCTATACCCGTTATTCCAAAACCTGGTACTACAAAAACCTCTAATATTATCAATAAAAGTCCAATTAAAAACAACACAATTATTCCCCAACTTGCAATTCCATTAATAAGATAACCACTAAAAAATAGTCCAAATGATATCAGACCAACTGTTCCACCTACACCAAATCCAGGTACTAATATTTCAAATATTAAAGCAGTAAATCCGATAATTAATAAAAAGGAGCTCACATATGGATTAGTTATAAATCCAACAAATTTATCAATTGTTTGTTCCTCAATAAAGGTTACCTGGCTTATTTTAACCCCTAAATAATTATATAGATTAGAGTCCTGAGCAATTACTTTATCAATAAAATTATTTTCTATTGCTTCATCTGAAGTTAAGGTTAAAAGTTTACCTTTTTTTATAACTCCTTTAATTTCTAGATCGACATCTACCATTGCCTCAGCAATTTCAGGATTTCGTCCCCTGGCTTCAGCAGTTGATTTAAATTCTTTTCTAAGTGCAGATATATACTTCTCTTCATTGGGTCTTGTTTCTGCAGCACCAATGCTGCTTCCATTTTTCATCACCAATTGACCTCCTGCAAGTGCAATTAATGCACCAGCTGACCAGGCTCGATTTGGTACATAAGTAACAGTTTTTATTTGAGAATTTAATATTAAATCTTTTATCTTTATTGCTGGATCAATATAACCACCATAGGTATCTAATCTGAAAATTATAAGATCAGCATCAGCCTGAACTGCTTGCTTAAAGCTACTATTAATAAAAGAAAACATTGCCTGATCAATATCCCCTTCAATTGGAATCTGATAGACAATGTTTGCAGCATTAGCGTGTATAGTAAAAATTAAAATTAAAAGTACTAGCAAGATTATTTTATTTTTCATTAGCTGTTTCACCTCTTTTAAATAAATCATTTTATCCTGGAGGCCACTGCATCTCTCTACCACCGAGAAGATGAAAATGGATATGAAAGACAGTCTGACCAGCTTTTTGTTTTGTATTGTTTACCAATCTAAATCCATCTTCATCAAGATTAAACTTTTTTGCCATTTTCACTGCCACCTGATGAATATGACCTATAATATCAAACTGATTTTCCTCTAAGTCTAAAATGTTTTCAAAATGTTCTTTAGAGACGAGTAGTAAATGAACTGGAGCTTGTGGGTTAATATCTTTAAAAACAATAACTTTTTCATCTTGATACACTAAGTCTGAATCATCTTTTTTATTTACTATTTTGCAAAATAAACAGTCTACCAAAATATTACCCTCCTTCCTAAATTTAATAATTCTTTATCTTTATAAAAAATCCTCTTTTTATTGTATCTTACCTAACATTGATTCATAATTATAACAATCGACAATTTTTACATTTTTTATTTTCCCAATATCTTCATTTTTAGCTTTTACTAATACCTTAATATAATTATCTGTATAACCAGTGTATAACCCACTTTCATAATCAGTATTATCTTCTATTATAACCTTTTTAGTCTGATTGATATAGTTGCAGTTAAATTCACTCATTATTCTTTTATTTAGTAGTCTTAATCTTGCAGCATGCTTTCTTTTAATA
>JAIPEV010000022.1 GCA_021736965.1 Halanaerobiales bacterium
TCATCTAAATCACCTCTAATAGTGATTTAGACATCAATAAAATGTTACCTATGTGTTGAGCCTTTTTAGCATTAAGAATTAAGAAAAGTGTAACCTATGTGTTGACCCTAAACTGTAACCTATGTTCTGAACCTTATCATTTAATAAATAAAACTAATCATGTTTATTTAATATATCATAGCAATAACTAAATGTACAGAATTAATTAGTCTCCTCTAATACACTACTTTCATGAGAAAGCCCAGTTGAAAAGATCCCTAATCTCCAGGCAACATAAATCAAAACAGATATAGCTAGGGCAAATAAAATCATACCATTTTTAATATTTAGACCATTAATTACCATGGCTGTAGCACCTAATAAAATACTACCTCCATATACAATAATTACGGCCTGTTTGTGACTCCAACCTAAATCTAATAAACGATGATGAATATGTCCTCTATCAGCTTTGCCAATCGGCTTATTATTATATATTCTACGAACTATTGCAAATATTGTATCAAAGATAGGAACTCCTAAGGCCAATATTGGTACAACAATAGTAACTGCTGCTGCACTTTTTAAAGCCCCTGTAATTGAGATCGCTGCTAAAATATAACCTGTAAACATTGAACCAGAATCACCCATAAATATCTCAGCTGGATAAAAGTTATACTTTAAAAAACCAATCAAACTACCTGCAAGAGCTACAGCAAGTATGGCTGGGATTAATCTATATTCCTGTAAAGCGACTGAAAACAAAGTAAAGGTAGCAATAATTGAAATACCAGCTGCTAAACCATCAAGTCCATCAATTAGATTAACGGTATTAATTATTCCAACTACCCATAAAATAGTGATTGGTATACTAAAATAACCTAAATAAACCATCCCTCCAAACGGATTAGTAATAAAATTGATCTGAATACCATAATAAATTAATATTGAAGCTGCTCCAATCTGACCCAACAACTTTATTAAAGGAGATATTTCAAAGATGTCATCGATTAAACCCAGTAAAAAGATAAAGCTAGCCCCAAACATTATTCCATAAGAGGAAAGTGTGTGATCATTAAAAAAGAAATAACTTATCATAAAGGCTATAAAGATAGCTATACCCCCAGTATTAGGAATTGGTATCTTATTTATCCTTCTATCAGATGGATAGTCATAACCATTGACCCTGGCAGCTAATTTTTTCACCAGAGGAGTAAGTAAGTAACTAACTATTAAACTGATTAAAAAAATTATAATAAAGTTAATAATCACTTTTTTCCCCTTCTTTATAAAGAGTTATTATTTTGTACCATAAAGCCTGTCTCCCGCATCTCCTAATCCGGGGACAATATAGGCATGATCATTTAATTTTTGATCAATTGCAGCAGTATAAATATCTACATCAGGATGTTCTTTTTGTAGTTTTTCAATCCCTTCAGGTGCAGCAATTAACACAACTAGTTTTATGTTTCTAGGATCTCTTTCTTTAACAAAATTAATAGCAGCTGAGGCAGAACCTCCAGTTGCTAACATAGGATCAACAACAAGTAAATCTCGATCTTGTATATCTGTGGGTAGCTTGCAGTAATACTCTACAGGTTTAAGTGTTTCGGGGTCTCTATATAGACCTACATGACCTACTTTAGCAGTTGGTATTAACTGAAGTACACCATTTAACATACCCAAGCCTGCCCTTAAAATGGGGACGATACCAAGTTTTTTACCTTTAATCATCTTGAACTTGCCTTTACAGATTGGAGTTTCAACTTCTACCTCTTCTAATGATAAGTCCCTTGTTACTTCATACACCATTAAGGTTGATACTTCATCTACGAGTTCTCTAAACTCCTTGGGTCCCGTATTTTTATCTCGAATCAAAGTAAGCTTATGCTGAATTAACGGATGATCGATGAGAATAGTTTGACTCATTTTATAACTTTCTCCCCTTTCATATACTCTCAAATTTTTATATTAATTACCTAAATTTTATGTTATTTGTTAGTTGTTAGTATTGTCTTTATTTTAAAAAGTTCCTAACTATAAATATTCTAGATTGAGCTACTTTTTCCTGCCTTATTTCTCTTTATAATGTATCTCAAACAACTTATAAACAGCCTGTTTTATCTGATCACGAGTCTCTCTGTACTTTTTAATTCCAAAACCATATGGATCTAAAATATCACAGTCCTCACAGTCTTTTATAAAGTGCTTTAAGGTATATACATTATCATAGTTATACATATCTTTAATTACTTCCTTATGGCTGGTTGTCATTGTAAAAATCTTATCATTTTCTTTTAAATCTTCTTCCATCAGCGTCTTACTTCGGTGTGCTTTCAGATCAATACCCTCTTCATTCATAACTTTAATGGCTTCTTTGGAAGCAGGAGTTCCATTCACAGCATTAATCCCGGCAGAACTAACTTCAAGTTCTTTGATACCATTTTGTTTTACAATTTTTTTTGCGTAGTATTCTGCCATTGGACTACGACAAGTATTACCAGTACAGATAAATAATATCTTCACTATTTCCCTCCTTTTTTAAATTATTTTTATAGCAGCTTTCTTTAATCTGTTCATAATTGCTTCTCCAATACCCTTACTTGGCACTTCTTCGATTAAAACTAAGTTAAATTCCCTTAAGTCAAGATCTCTCAATATACTGAATAAACTATAAGCTATCTTTGCTAAATTATCTTTACTACCCATATCTATTAGTTCAGCTTTTATATCTTTATTCTTTAAATGAACTGCTGTTTGAGTAGTTGCAACTATAGCTGTATTTTTATTGTTAATTTTACTGTCTTTTAACAAACTTTTTAACTTAGCTTTATTAAAGATCCATAAAGGTGTATTTGGAGCATAGTGTTTATATTTCATCCCTGGAGATTTAGGCTTATTTTCCTCCGACTCACTTACTAGATTGATAGTACTACAATCTTTTAATACTTCAGAGATCATTTCCTTTGTTACAGCTCCCGGTCTTAAAATATCAATCTTATTTTCTTTTATCTCAATTACTGTAGATTCAACCCCTATATTACAAATTCCCCCATCAATAATAAGGGGGATTTTTCCATTAAGATCATTATATACATGGACTGCTTGGGTCGGAGAAGGAAATCCGGATGAGTTGGCACTTGGAGCAGCTAAAGCTAATTCAGTAGCTCCAATTAAGGCCAGGGCTACTGGATGTGAAGGCATTCTAACAGCAACTGTTGAAAGATCTGCTGTTGTTAGACCAGGTATCCTTTCTCTTTTGTTAAAGATAAGGGTCAAAGGACCTGGCCAAAAAGTATCTATTAATTTATGAGCAGACTCTGATATGGGCTGTTTTACTATTTTAAAAAGCTGTCTTTTATTTGAAATATGAACTATTAAAGGATTATCAGCTGGTCGACCTTTTGCCACAAAAATCTTATTGACTGCCTCACTTTCAAGGGCATTTGCTCCTAGACCATAAACTGTTTCAGTTGGAAAAGCCACTAGTTGATTATTAAGTATATATTCTGCAGCTGTTTTAATAGCTTCTGTATCTTTTATTTTTTTAATTTTATTTTCCTTTATTAACTTTTGTTTAACCTTCAAAATTTTAGTCTTATACATAAGCTTACTCCTTATAAGAAATTATAAAGCGATCCTTATCAGCATAGTCTTTTTTGACCTCTATATTTAAAAAACCATTATCTTTTAAAATATTTGTAACTTGGTCTGCCTGCCTATAACCAATTTCAAGGGCAAAGATACCTCCATTTTTTAATACTTTATACCCCTGAGGGATTAATTTCTTATAAATATCTAAACCTTCTTTACCACCATCTAAGGCTTTAATCGGCTCTTTTTTGACATCTTCTGGCAGGTCTTTTAGTTCATCATTGCCTATATAGGGAGGATTTGAAACTAAAAGATCAACACCGTCTATACCCCTCTCAATTAAAGGATTGAGTAAATTACCTTTAGTAACCTTAAGTCTTTCTTTAAGTGAGTATCTATTAATATTTTTACGAGTGACCTCTACAGCAGCTTTGTCAATTTCTACTCCTAAAATGCGAGCATTTTTCAAATAATATCCCAAACTTACCATTATAGCCCCACTACCGGTTCCTACTTCTACAATATTAATCTTTTCTAACTCTTTTTGACTAAAAGTGTCAATTAAATATTCAACTAAAATTTCAGTTTCAGGACGGGGTAATAAAACATTTTGATCTACATAAAAATCTAAAGACATAAACTCTTTTTTCTTCAAAATATAAGCAACCGGTATATTTTTAGCTCTCTTTTTTATCATCTTTCTGTACTGATTAATTTCAGTCTCAGATAAAGGATAATCAAAGTTTACATAGAGTCTAATTCTTTCCATATCAAGAAGTTCTGCTAGAAGTACTTCTGCATCAAGTCTGGGATTTTCTATATTATTTTTTTTAAGAAACTGTTCAGTGTTTATCAAAACTTCCTTGATATTCAATTATTACACCTTCTCTAATTTTTTCAAATTATCTTCTTCAATTAATGGTTCTACTATAATATCAAGTTTCCCATCTAAGATCTGTTCTAATTTATGTTCAGTAAGGTTTATTCTATGATCACTTACCCTGCCTTGTGGAAAGTTATATGTTCTTATCTTTTCACTTCTATCTCCACTTCCAATTTGACTTTTTCTAGCTTCTGCTCTTTCTGCTTGTTTTTCTTTTTCCATCTGTTCTTTTAATCTTGCTCGTAGAACCCTCATTGCCTTTGCTTTATTTTTATGTTGTGATTTTTCATCCTGACAGGAGACCGTTAATCCTGTCGGTTCATGGGTAATTCTTACAGCAGAATCTGTTGTATTAACACTCTGTCCACCTGGTCCACTAGAACGGTAAAAATCAATTCTTAACTCGTTAGAATCAATTTCTATATCAACATCCTCAGCCTCAGGTAATACTGCAACCGTTGCTGTAGAAGTATGAATTCTACCACTAGACTCTGTTGATGGAACTCTTTGAACTCGGTGTACACCACTTTCATACTTTAAATACTTATAGACATCTTTTCCTTCTACTGAAAAGATTATTTCTTTAAAGCCTCCAACACCTGACTCATTGGCACTCATAGCCTCCCAGCCCCATTTATTATTTTCAGCATATCGGGTATACATTCTAAAAAGGTCTGCTGCAAAAAGTCCTGCCTCATCTCCACCTGCACCTGCTCGTATTTCAACAATAACATTTTTTTCATCGTCAGGATTGTCAGGCAATAACATTATCGGTAGTTTTTCTTTAAGGACGTTAAGTTTTGGTTTGAGTTCCTTAAGTTCCATCTCTGCTAATTCTTTCATTTCACTGTCTTGTTCCATTAGTTCCTCAGCTTCTTTGATTCCTTTTTTTAGCCTTTTATACTCTTTATAGTAGTTAACTAGCTTTTTTAGTCTAGCGTGCTTTTTTAATAACTTCTGATATTTGTTTGAATCGTTCATTACCTCAGGATCACTTATTTTTTTATTTAGAATTTTATATTCTTTATATTTTTCTTCTAACTTTGCTTCTAAATCAAACATCCTCTTCACCTCTTTCATCTTCAGGTAAAACATTTTTCAAAGCAGTAATAGCAACCTCAAGCATCTTATCATCAGGCTCATTTGTAGTCAACTTCTGTAACCATAAACCTGGGGTAGCTAATAACTTAATAACTGGATTTACTTCTTCATCACCTGCCAATTTAATTACTTCATAAGAAGTACCAGCTATTACTGGTAAGAGCATTAAATGATATAGAATTCTTTGAAAAAATGGTGGTCTACCAAAAAAAGAAAAGAATAGAATACTTAAGATTATTACAATAAATAAAAAGTTAGTACCACATCTTGCATGTAATGTCGTAAACTCCCTTGCATTATCTATAGATAGAACTTTACCTGATTCATAATTATGAATCACCTTATGTTCTGCTCCATGATACATAAAAACTCTTTTTATATCTTCCAATCTTGAAATTAATATGATATAAAGTAAAAAGGCAGATACTTTTATTAAACCTTCAATAAAGTTTAAAACAACATTATAACTTATATACCTTTGGATTAAAGCAATTATACCTGCCGGTAGTACAACAAAAAGTAATATTGCAAGTCCAAAAGATACTAAAATGGTCAGACCCATCTCTAAAGGAGAAAGTTCTTCATCTTCTTCAGTAACCTGATTTGCCGCAAAAGATAAAGACTTCATCCCCAATATGAGAGAACTAAATAATGCTACAACTCCTCTTATAAAAGGCCAACCAAAAAATTTAAACTTCTGACTTAAAGGTTTTATATTTTTCTTTTGAACTACTATTGAATCATCTGGCTTTCTTACTGCTACTGCAAGTTTATTAAGACCTTTCATCATTACTCCTTCAATAACAGCTTGTCCTCCATAATCTGTTTTTTTACTCATTTAAATCTCCTTCTGGTTTGTTTTTAACTTCATGACAACTTCTACATCTTGCTTCATAATTTTCTGTAGCTCCTACCAAAATTATAGGATCAGTGTATGATGCTGGTTCTCCGTCTATCAATCTCTGTGTTCTGGTTGCAGGATCTCCACATTGGAGACATATCGCATGTAGCTTTTCTATATATTCTGCTCTTGATAGAAGTTCGGGAACCGGTTCAAAAGGTTCATTCTTGAAGTCTCTATCCAGACCAGCTACTATTACTCTGATTCCTCTATCAGCTAGTTTTTCACAAATAGGTACAATCTCATCTGAAAAAAATTGGATTTCATCTATTGCAACCACTTCAGTCTCTTGATCTAATCTTTCAAAAAGTTCTTCAGGATGATCAACCGGTATAGCTTCAATTCGATCTCCACTGTGTGATACTAGATTATCCTCACTATATCTATTATCAATAATAGGTTTAAATACCTTAACATTCTTTTTGGCTATTTTTACCCTTCTAATCCGACGAATTAACTCTTCACTTTTACCGGAATACATAGGACCGGTAATTACTTCTATCCAACCACTGTTATTAATTTTGTACATTGAAGATAACCCCTCTCTAAAAAATTACTTTATTATACTTTAATAAGAAAAAAAGCAGAGCTTGAGCCCTGCATAATTGTTAAAAAAATAACTATTTTTCTTCAGTTTCTTCTTCTGATTCTTCTTCTGAAATACCGTACTTTTTATTAAATCTTTCAACTCTACCACCTTTTGCAGCTCTGCGTTTTTTACCTGTATAAAAAGGATGACAGCTAGAACATACCTCAACACGCATATCTTCACCTGTAGATTTTGTTACATATTCTTCACCACAAGCACATGTTATAGTAGTTTCTTTATATTCAGGATGTAATTCTTTTTGCATATATTTCACCTCTTTCTAAACATTCTTATCTTATATATATAATATATTTTTAGTTCGCTTTTGACAACTAGAATAATTATAACATAGTAAAAATTAGTATGCAACCATCAATTCAACAAGTCCAAATTATAAACAATTTCATTTAAAATATCAAGTGGTTTAACCATTTTTAATTATTTGTTTTAATGCTTTTAGTAGTTCTTGATTATCTTTTGTATTCTTTATCTGCTTGATAAATGTGTCCATAATATCATAAGGTCTAGACTGTGCAATCTGTTTTCTTAGACTCCACATTACTTCAAGTTCTTTTTCATCTAATATTAGTTCTTCTTTCCTTGTACCAGACTTTTGAATATCTATAGCCGGGAATATTCTTCTTTCGGCAAGCTCCCTATTTAGATGAAGCTCCATATTTCCTGTTCCCTTGAACTCTTCATATATAACATCATCCATTCTACTACCGGTATCAACTAAAGATGTCGCTAAAATACTTAGACTACCACCTTCTTCAATGTTTCTGCCTGCACCAAAAAAACTTTTTGGAAAGTACATTGCAGATGGATCTAAACCACCAGATAATGTTCTACCACTTGGTGGAATTGTAATGTTAGATGCCCTTGCCAGTCTTGTTATACTATCGAGAAGAACCACAACATCATATTTATGTTCAACCAATCTTTTTGCCTTTTTTAATAAAAGTTTTGCAACTTGGATATGCTGTTCTGGTGGTTCATCAAAAGTTGAACTAATTACTTCAGCATCAACAGATCTTTCCATATCTGTTACTTCTTCTGGTCTTTCATCAATAAGTAGTATCATTAATCTAACATTTGGATTATTATGTCTAATACTATTGGCAATCTTTTTTAATAAAACCGTTTTTCCTGCTTTTGGTGGAGAAACTATCAGTCCTCTTTGACCTTTACCAATAGGAGCAATTAAATCGATTAATCTGGTCGATACATCATGTCTGTTATATTCCAACCGGATCCTTTGATTAGGATAAAGTGGAGTTAAATCTTCAAAATAAGCTCTTTCAGTAGCCTTCTCTGGATCTTGATAGTTTACAGCTTCGATTCTTAATAGAGCAAAATATTTTTCATTATCTTTTGGTTCCCTTACCTGACCAGAAACAACATCCCCAGTTCTTAATTCAAATCTCCTAATCTGAGATGCGGATATATATATATCATCACTTGATGGGACATACTTTGAAGGTCTTAAAAAACCATAGCCTTCATTAGGTATGATATCTAGGACTCCTTGTGCAAATATATTACCTCCCTTTTCTGTCTCATTTTTTAGTATGGAAAATATTAAATCTTTTTTTCGCATTGTTGTATAGCCTGTAATATCTAACTCTTTTGCAAGATTATGTAACTCTGTTATTGTTTTTTTCTCTAACTCACTTATGTTTAACAAAAAACAAACACCTCTTTCGTTTTAAATTGATATCCCAAGTGTAAATAATAGGTAAAATCCTAAAAGGTATACTCCAAATACCATTATAGAATCCCATCCCATCCCAAATACTGTTTTCTTTGATTTATAAAATAAACCTATTATAAAAATAGATGACATTATTATTCCAATCGAAGCAGTAATCAAATGTAACATCTTTACAGATGAAAGTATAGCACCATCTCTATAAAACAGATCAGCAAAAAATATTATACTCATATTAAATATATTACTTCCCAACACATTTCCTGCTGCCATATTATAGGCTTTAATTCTTACTGCTGATATAGCAGTAACTAATTCAGGTAATGAAGTAGCAGCAGCTACTAAAATACTACCAATAAAGGTTTGATCTATCCCGGTTAGTGTTGCAATCTTGTCGCCAGTTACTGCAAGTCTAACCCCAGCATATACGATGATAGCTGCACAAACAAAAAAACCCAAAGAAGCTTTTTTAAGGCTAATATCTAAATATGGGATCTCTGATTTTTTATTATCATCAAGAGGATTCTTTTTTTCAAATCTAAAGATTAAAAACATGGCTATAAAGTAAGTTATTAATATTATAAAACTATCAATCCCTACACTAAAAATACTTATACTAAAACCGGTAAAGTTTGCAATTACAATTGAAATTGCAGCAATTGCAGATAATAATATACCCCATGAACCCGTCATCACATGAGAGTAGTTCAAACTAAGAGATAGTGGTAATTTATTATTATGCATTACATCTACTATAGCTAAAATCAATAAATTGAAGGTATTGCTACCAAATGCATTACCAATTGCTATATTAGGAGAACCTAAAATAGCTGCAGTTGAACTGGTGACTAACTCTGGTAAAGAAGTAGCCATTGCAACTAATACTACACCTATAATAGCATGTCCAAGTCCTGTTCTTTCAGCAATTACATCTCCATACCTTGAAAGATATGTTCCTGAAACTATGATAAGTAAAGCCATTATGATAAACTCCAGCCAAATATTCGCCATTTCTTACTCCTTTCAATAAAAAAGTTACAGGAAAACTTATCTAATGGAGGGAAAAAAGGAAAGTTTTAAAGGGTATCCAGGCTGGATACCCTTTGGATTTATTATAATTTATGCCCTATTTTTACTACCAAAAAATTCAATCTTTTCCTTAACCTTAGCTTTAATTGCATCTCGACCTGGACCACAATACTTTCTTGGATCATAAAGCTTAGGATCATTATCAAGTAACTCTCTAATTTTTCCAGTAAATGCCTGTTGGAAGTTAGTATTAACATTAACTTTATTAATTCCCATTGTAACTGCCCTACGTACATCTTCTTCAGGTACACCTGAAGCTCCATGTAAAACTAAGGGTATCTCTAATCTAGAATTAATTTCTTTTAATCTATCGAAATCTAATTCAGGTTTGCCCTTATAAACTCCATGGGCTGTACCAATAGCTATAGCTAAAGCGTCAACACCTGTTTTTTCAACAAACTCTTCTGCCTCATCAGGTTTAGTAAATTTAGCATCTTTATCTTCAACTTTTACATCATCTTCGGCGCCTCCAATTTTACCCAATTCCGCTTCAACAGTAACTCCTACACTATGAGCTGCTTTAACGACCTCTTTAGTCATTCTTATATTTTGTTTGAAAGGATACTTTGAACCATCATACATTACAGAGCTAAATCCTTCTCTAATACACCTCATTATGACATCATAACTACTTCCATGGTCAAGATGAAGTGCTACTGAAATATGAGTGTCTTTAACAGCTGCTTTTACCATATTAACTAAATAGTCCATACCAATATATTTAATGGCCCCTTCACTTGCTTGTAAAATTAGAGGAGAATTGGTCTCTTCAGCAGCCCAAATAATCCCCTGTAGAAACTCCATATTATTGATATTAAATCCACCAACTGCATAATATTCTTCATTTGCCTTTTTTAAAATATCAGCCATTGGAACTAAACTCATTTTTTATTCCCCCTTATATTTATTATCAGTCCAGCCATCAACTGAACTATTTATATTTTTTATAATTATATCTCCTTTTTCTTTAATCTCATTTAACTGTTCCTCGGTCTCTGCTGAAATATTTAAAGTACTTTTACATCTTCTGCATTTTAATTCAATTTTAGATGAATATAGCCTTACATCTATTTTATCACTTCCACATTCACAGTATAACTTTGAAAGTGAAGCACGATCATGAACTATATTAAATATTTCTAATAAAAGTTCTGGTTCTTTATATTCATTAATCCCAAGTTCATCAGCTAACGATTTCAACTCTTCTTTTTGCCTATCAAGTTCTTTATTTATTAATAACTCTGAACCATAATAACCCATTTCTAATCCTGTGTTTAAACACTTAATCTCTTTAACAGATTGATTTGACCAAAACTCATCTTTTTTGATAACCATCTGATGATAAACATCACATAAAAAACAATAGTATTTAAACTGAATATATTTATCCCCTTTTTCTTTAATTTTTGCTTTAATCGTATTACATGAACAGGCTAGATTATAATAATTATTATTAAGTTGGAAAATATTGATTTTTGATTTCTCTAATTTGCCACAGTGATGACAGCGAAAAGCTATTTCGATGGTTTTATCAATCAACATAAGTTTACCTGTTTTAAAAACAGGGTTCACCCCCTCAAAATAATACTTCTCTAATAAGATTAAAAATCCTCCATCTTTAGAGAAAATACTAATATAAAAAGGGTAGTCTTTTTTAAATAACAGCAACTGCTTCTATCTCAACATTTACTCCTTTAGGTAAAGCTGTGACCTCTAAAAATGCCCTTGCAGGTGGGTCTTTCTTAAAATAATTGCCATATACTTCATTGATCTGTTCAAAATTAGCTATATCGTCTGTATAAACAGTTGCTTTTACAACATTATTAATATCTCCCCCAGCCTGATTTAAAATAGCCTTTAAGTTTTTTAATACCTGTTCAGTTTGTTTTTTTATAGAACTTAAAACAAGTTTACCATCTGTATCTAAAGGTATTTGACCACTAATATATATAGTTTTATCAACCTTTACAGCCTGTGAGTAACTACCAATTGCGGCAGGTGCCTTGTCAGTATTTATGATTTCTTTCATCGTTAATCCTCCCGACTTTTGATATAATCAATAAACTCTCTTCTAGTACCTATCCAATCCGGACTAATTTCAAGATTTAACTCTCCAACCTTATAGTCTTTTAATAAAAATGTTTTGATCCCGATTTTTTTAGCAATCATATCATCTTGTAGGTCATTACCAACCATCACACAGTCTTTAGGACTTAAGTTTAACTTATCTAATATCTCTTTATAGTAGTTAATATTAGGTTTGCAATGTCTCATTTCTTCATAGGAGGTTATATATTCAAAGTCATCTGACTTTAAGTTTATCCAGTTTAGGCGTGTTTTAATTGCTTTTTTAGGAAATAGAGGATTAGTGGCAACTATTGTTTTAAATTTTTTTTCTTTCGCTACTTTAACTATCTTATTACCTAAGTTATCAAAGTCAAAATGATCTTTTAAAGTCGGGAACTCTTCTTTATAGAAGTTATCAAATTTTTCCCAGATAGCCTTTTTACTTGTGTTTTCTAAATCTATCAGATCAAAAAACTCTTTTTCAAATACCTCTTTATTGGTCTTTGTTCCATTATTTTTAATCATCTTTAATGTTGCTTTATTAACCAGATCAATAAAATAGTCCGGCTGATATAGATCACTGAAATAATCAGCTAAGATGTGAAAGTATTTGTTAATAAAGATCTTCATATCTATTGGTAATAAAGTGCCATCTAGATCAAAAAGAATGTGACTTTTATCCTTCATTATTTATCACCTATTTTTTTAAACTCTTTTTCATATTTTGTATTCTCTCAGTATGTTCTTCTTCTTTAAAACATTTTTTAAAAGAATCAGTTTCAAACTGATTACCTTTTTCATATCCACGAGCATATCCAACATTAATTGCCCTTTTTATCATTCCAACTGCTTTTGAAGACTGTTTAGTTATTTTTTTTGCCATGTACCTTGTTTCTCTAAGTAAATCACGTGGTGTAACTAACTTATTTACTAAACCAATCTCAAAAGCTTCATCTGCATCGATAATATTACCGGTAAACAGTAGTTCTTTTGCCCTACCTATTCCGATGATTCTAGGTAACCTTTGGGTACCAGAAAAACCAGGGATCAAACCCAGACTTACTTCAGGTTGACCAAAGCGAGCCCTTGTACTGGCTATTCTAAGATCACAGGCTAAAGTAAGTTCCATACCCCCACCGAGGGCATAACCATTTACCGCAGCTAAAACAACTCTATCAGTCTTTTCTATTATATTACATATTCTTTTACCTTGAATAGCTATTTCTTCGGCAGTTTCTGAATCTAGATCTTCTAAAAAGTTTAAGTTTGCACCTACTGTAAATGCCTTTTCACCTTTACCAGTAATTATTATCGCTTTAATATCATCATCTTCTAATATCTTACAAATTTTTTCTTCAAGCTGATTAAGCCCTTTTTGATCATAAGCATTTAATACTTCAGGCCGTGTTAAAAAAATTGTCGCAAGTGGTGGTGAATAATCCACCTCCACATATTTTGCACTCATGATATTCCTCCTTGATGTTAATGATTTATATAAATTACTCTAATTTTAAGGCGGCTTTAACAAAACCTATAAACAATGGATGGGGACGATTTGGTCTAGATTTAAATTCAGGATGAAATTGAGTACCAACAAACCAAGGGTGATCAGTTATTTCAATTATTTCAACTAACTTTTGATCAGGTGAAATACCAGCCATTACCATACCCTCGTTTTTAAGTTCATTACGATATTGATTATTTAATTCATATCTGTGACGATGACGTTCATATATTATTTCATCATTATATAGTTTTCTGCTTAGTGTATTAGCTTCTAACTTACATGGATATATACCTAATCTCATCGTTCCCCCCATATCTTCAATATCTTTTTGTTCAGGCATTAAATCTATAACAGGATAAGGTGTCTGAGGATCAAATTCAGCACTGTTAGCCTCTTTTAGACCTAGAATATTTCTACTAAATTCGATAACAGCACACTGCATACCTAGACAGATTCCAAAGTATGGAACTTTATTTTTTCTGGCATACTGGATTGCTTTTATCTTTCCTTCAATACCCCGTTGACCAAATCCACCCGGTACTAAAATGCGCTCTACATTTTTAAAAGTATTATCAAGATCATCAATTTTTTCTAGATCTTCAGAATAGATAAACTTAATATTAACCATACAGGAATTTGCCACGCCCGCATGACTTAAAGATTCACTTATACTTAAATATGTATCGGGAAGTTCTACATACTTGCCAACAATTGCTATGGTAATCTCTTTTTTTATTTCCTTCATCTTTTGGACCATAGCTTTCCATTCAAGCAAGTCAGGTTTTTTAACTTTATCATTAATCTCTAATTTATCTATTATTATTTCAGCTAAACCTTCTCTTTCTAACATTAGAGGAACCTCATAAATATGATCAGCATCTATTACCTGTATTACGGCTTTTTTTTCAATATCTCCAAATAATGAGATTTTATCCTTAACTTCCTTTGTAAGTTCACGATCTGATCTACATATTAATGAGTCTGGTTGGATTCCTATTCCTCTCAATTCTTTTAAACTATGTTGGGTTGGTTTAGTTTTTAACTCCCCAGCAGTTTTTATATAAGGAACTAATGTGCAGTGTAAATAGAATACATTTTTTTTACCTAAGTCACCTTTTAGCTGTCTGATCGCTTCCATAAATGGTTGGCTTTCAATATCACCTACTGTACCACCAATTTCAGTAATTACAACATCGGCATCTGTTTCTTTTCCAACCCTGGTTATTCTTTCTTTAATCTCA
>JAIPEV010000023.1 GCA_021736965.1 Halanaerobiales bacterium
GAGCCAGGCAGTATAACCCCTCATACAAAGTTCAAGTCAGAGGTATATGTACTATCCAAAGATGAGGGAGGAAGACACACCCCATTTTTTGATGGATACAGACCACAGTTTTACTTTAGAACAACAGATGTAACAGGAACCATACATCTTCCAGAAGGAGTAGAGATGGTAATGCCTGGAGATAACATAGAGATGTTCGGGCAGTTGATAACTCCAATTGCGATGGAAGAAGGATTAAGATTTGCGATTCGCGAAGGTGGACATACTGTTGCTTCTGGTGTTGTAACTGAAATAGTTGAGTAGTTGAACATAACCAAGAAGGGGACCAGGTCCTCTTCTTTTAAATGTTCTTTATCTCGGTATGTTTGAAGGAGGGAAGATAATGACCAATCATGAAAAAATTAGAATAAGATTAAAATCATTTGAACATGAACTTTTAGATAAATCAGCAGAAAAAATTGTAGGTACTGCCAAAAGAACTGGTGCAGATGTATCAGGTCCAATACCGTTACCTACAAAGAAAGAGATTTTTACAGTTTTGAGATCTCCTCATGTTCATAAAGATTCAAGAGAGCAGTTTGAGATGAGAACTCATAAGAGATTAATCGATATTCTTGATCCAACTTCAAAAACGGTTGATGCATTAATGAGATTGGATTTACCTGCCGGTGTTGATATAGAGATTAAATTATAAGGTCAGGAGGTGTACTATAAGATGGCTAAAGGACTATTAGGGAAAAAAATAGGCATGACACAGATATTTGATGAGAATGAAGATATGATTCCTGTAACTGTTATCGAAGCAGGTCCTTGTGTTGTGACCAATAAAAGAACTAAAGAAAAAGATGGATATCAAGCCGTTCAACTTGGCTTTGAGGATATAAAAGAAAGGAAACTTAGCAAACCTGAGTTGGGACAGTTTAATAAACATGGAGTTAAACCTAAAAGATATCTTGTAGAGTTTAGAGATTTTAATGATCAGCTTGAAATAGGAGATGAGTTAGAAGTAGATGTCTTTAAAGAAGGTGATCTCATAAAAGTACAGGGGATTTCTAAAGGAAAGGGCTTTTCCGGAAATATTCAAAGATGGAATCAACATTCTGGTCCAAAGACTCATGGATCTCATTTCAAAAGAGCACCTGGTTCAATTGGAGCAGTAGATGCTTCAAGAGTATTTAAAGGACAAAAAATGCCTGGTAGAATGGGCCATGAGAAAACTACTATCCAAAATTTAGAAGTTATGAAGATTGATCCAGATAGAAAAGTAATTCTTGTAAAAGGTTCAGTACCAGGACCCAAAAAAAGTATATTAACATTAATTGGATTAGAAAAGTAAAAAATGATTGATAGGAAGGAGGACATATAATGCCTCAAACAGTTAAACATAATACTAATGGTGAAAAAACTACTGATATTAATTTATCAGACAGTATATTTGATGTAGATGTCAATGAAAAGGTTGTTCATCAGGTTGTAACAGCACAACTTGCAAAGGTTAGAAGAGGAACAGCTTCTACAAAAACCCGTAGTGAAGTAAGGGGTGGTGGAAGAAAACCTTGGAGACAGAAAGGAACGGGACGTGCCAGACATGGTAGTATTCGATCACCTTTATGGGTTGGTGGGGGAATTACATTTGGTCCCAAACCACGTTCATATAATCAAAAAGTTAATAAAAAGATGAAAAGATTAGCTTTGAAATCTGTTTTAACAGATAAACTGATCAATGATAGTATCATGATTTTAGATGAGTTAAAGTTAGATCAAGTCAAAACTAAAAAAATGGTAGAACTATTAGATACTTTAGGATTAAAGGATAAAAAAGTTTTAATAGTACTTCCTGGAAAAGATAAAAATCTATACTTATCAGCCCGTAACATACCTCATGTAAAGACATTGGTATTAGATGGTCTAAACACTTATGACCTTCTTAATAATGATGTTATTTTGATGAGTGAAGAGGCTGTAAGAAAGATTGAGGAGGTGCTGGGTGAATGAAAGATCCAAGAGATGTATTAATTAAACCAGTTATAACTGAAAATAGTATGTTGAAAATGGAAGAAGTTAATACCTATACCTTTAGAGTTGCAAAAGAAGCTAATAAAGTTGAAATTAAAAAAGCTGTAGAAAGTATTTTTAATGTGAAAGTAAAAAAAGTAAACACAATGAATATGAGAGGCAAAAAACGTAGACTTGGCAGAAATGAAGGGACAACTTCAAGCTGGAAAAAAGCCTTAGTAAGACTGGCTGAAGGAGACTCAATAGAGATATTTGAAGGACTATAAATTTTACTGTTAAAGGAGGGAACTTAAATGGCTATTAAGACCTACAAACCGACAACTCCTTCCCGAAGATATATGACGGGTTCATCTTTTGAAGAGATAACAAAAAAAGAACCTGAAAAAAATTTAATTGCTAAACTTCATAAATCAGGTGGACGTAATGTAAATGGAAGGATAACCTCAAGAAGAAGAGGTGGAGGTCATAAGAGACGCTATAGAATTATAGATTTTAAAAGAGATAAAGATGGTATACCAGCAAAAGTAACTGCAATTGAATATGATCCAAATAGAACTGCAAGAATAGCACTATTAACCTATGCTGATGGGGAAAAAAGATATATTATTGCCCCAAATAAATTATCTGTTGGAGATCAAATAGTATCTGGTGAAAAAGCAGACATTATTCCAGGCAATTCATTGAGGTTAAAGGATATCCCTGTTGGTACAATTGTTCATAATGTAGAATTACAACCTGGTAAAGGTGGACAGTTAGCAAGATCAGCTGGAGTAAATGCTCAAATTCTTGCAAAAGAAGGTAAGTTTGCCCATGTTAAAATGCCATCTAGTGAAGTAAGATTGATTAGGCAGGAATGTAAAGCTACTATTGGTCAGGTTGGTAATATTGAACATGAAAATATTACAATTGGTAAAGCCGGTAGAAATAGATGGAAAGGGAAAAGACCTTCTGTACGTGGGGTTGTTATGAATCCACACGATCACCCACACGGTGGTGGAGAAGGAAAATCTCCTGCTGGACGTCATCCAGTTACTCCATGGGGGCAAAAAACCATGGGTAAAAAGACCAGAAAAACTAAAAAATCTGACAGATATATTGTCAGATCACGTAAAACCAAGAAAAGATAGATGTTAAAGGAGGGATAATTTTATGGCTAGATCCGTTAATAAAGGACCCTATGTAGAAGAGAAACTGATGCAAAAAATAGAAGAGTTAAATAAGTCCGGCCAGAAAGAAGTTATAAAAACATGGTCACGTAGTTCAACCATCTTTCCCAATATGGTTGGTCACACAATTGCTGTTCATGATGGCAGGAAACATGTACCAGTATTTATAACTGAAGAGATGGTAGGACATAAACTAGGAGAGTTTGCTCCAACAAGAATTTTTAGAGGACATAGTAGACATACTGAACGTTCTACTTCACTTAAATAAACACTAAAGGGGGGTTTATATTATGGAAGCTAAAGCTGTTACCAAATATGTGAGAGTTTCCCCGCGTAAAGCTCGAAGAGTAATTGACTTAATTAGAGGGAAAGAAATTAATGAAGCGGTAGGTATATTAAAAAATACACCTAATAAGTCTTCAAAAATAATAGAGAAGGTACTTAATTCAGCGGTTGCTAATGCTGAAAACAATCATGATATGTTTGTTGATGATCTATATATATCAAAATGTTTTGTTGATGAGGGGCCGACAATGAAAAGATTTCGTCCCAGAGCTATGGGGCAGGCTAGTCCGATTAACAAAAGGACAAGTCATATTACTGTCATACTTGAAGAAAAGAAGGAGGGTTAAATTTGGGTCAAAAAGTACATCCACATGGTCTTCGTGTAGGGATAATTAAAGATTGGGATGCTAAATGGTATGCTAATAAAGATGATTATTCTGAACTACTACATGAAGATATTGAGATTAGAAAGCATATAAAAAATCAGATGTTTGAAGCTGGAATTTCTAGAGTAGTTATTGAAAGAGCTGCCAAAAAATTAAAGATAGATGTATATACAGCACGTCCTGGTATGGTAATCGGACGAGGTGGTTCTGAAGTAGACGCTCTAAGAAAAGAAATTGAAAATATGACAAATAAAATGGTTCAGATAAATGTTGTAGAAGTTGATAAACCAGAACTAGATGCACAACTTGTTGCAGAAAATATAGCTCAACAGTTATTAAGAAGAGTCTCTTTTAGAAGAGCAATGAAAAAGGCAATGGATAGATCAATGAAAATGGGTGCAGAGGGTTTTAAGATTATGAGTAGTGGTCGCTTAGGTGGAGCTGAAATGGCAAGAACCGAAGGATACCAAGAAGGAAGTGTACCTCTTCATACTCTAAGAGCAGATATTGACTATGGTTTTGCTGAAGCCAATACAACATATGGAAAGATAGGTATTAAAGTTTGGATTAATAAAGGTGAAATATTACCTGAAGTAGATGATGAATAAAAGTACTGTTTGAAAGGAGGTCTCTAAATGTTAGTACCTAAAAGGGTTAAACATCGAAAACAACAACGAGGCAGGATGAAAGGAAAGGCTGTAAGAGGTACCGAAATATCTTTCGGTGAATATGGTTTACAGGCTCTTGAACCTTCCTGGATAACTAATAGACAAATTGAGGCTGCCCGTGTTGCTTTGACAAGATATATAAAAAGAGGTGGTAAGGTTTGGGTTAAAATATTCCCGGATAAACCTGTTACTGCCAAACCAGCAGAAACTAGAATGGGTAGTGGAAAAGGTGCACCTGAGAAATGGGTGGCTGTTGTAAGACCCGGAAGGATTATGTTTGAATTAGCTGGTGTAAGTGAGGATGTAGCAAAGGAAGCAATGAGACTTGCTTCTCATAAACTGCCAATTAAAACTAAATTTGTGAAACGAGATGAAACGGATGGTGAGTCCAATGAGAGCTGATCAATTAAGAAATTTAACCGATATGGAATTAGAACAGAAGTTGAGAGAGTTTAAGGAAGAACTTTTTAACCTGAGATTTCAACACGCGACTGCACAGTTAGATAATCCTACAAGAATTCGTGAAGTTAAACGAATAATTGCTCGTATTAAGACAATTAAACGCGAACAAGAACTTGGGATTAATCAAGCGTAGATCGATAAGAAAGGAGATTTATTATGACAGATGTTAACAAAAACAAGAAAGTACGTACTGGTTTTGTGGCCAGTGACAAGATGGATAAAACTGTCACAGTTGCTATTGAACGTAAAACTCAGCACCCAATGTACAAACGAGTAGTAAAACAGACCAAAAAATATAAAGTACATGATGAAGGCAATATTTGTAATGAGGGTGACAAAGTACGTATTATAGAAACTCGTCCATTAAGTAAAACTAAAAGATGGAGAGTACTGGAAGTATTAGAAAAAGCAAAATAATGTTCATTATAGATGAGGAGGGTTCTAAATGATTCAGTCTGAAAGTAGACTAAAAGTTGCCGATAACTCTGGAGCCCGTGAACTTTTATGTATAAAAGTGCTGGGTGGATCAAGAAAAAGATATGCCGGTATCGGTGATAAGATAATTGCTAGTGTAAAAGAAGCAATACCAGACGGTATGGTAAAAAAAGGTGAAGTAGTAACTGCATTAATTGTAAGAACTAAAAAAGAAATGAAACGAAAAGATGGTTCATATATTAAGTTTGATGACAATGCTGCTGTTATTATTGATAATAATGACAATCCTACAGGTACTCGTATTTTTGGACCTGTTACACGTGAATTGAGAGATAAAAATTATATGAAAATTATCTCCTTGGCACCTGAGGTATTATAGAGGGGGGAGTTTAATGAGAATTAAAAAAGATGATACAGTTGAAGTTATATATGGAAAAGATAAGGGAAAACGCGGTAAGGTTCTTAGTGTAGACAAAGAGGCTGATCGTGTAATAGTAGAGGGAGTTAATATTGTTAGTAGACATATGCGTCCTACCCAGGATATGCCACAGGGCGGGATCATTGAAAATGAAGCTCCCATTCATATTTCAAATGTAATGCTTGTATGCCCTCGCTGTGATGAAAGATCAAAATTTGGTGTTGATCGATTAGAAAATGGTAAAAAGGTTAGGGTATGCAAAAGTTGTGCCGAAGTTATTGATAAATAGATTTGATTGGAAGGAGGTTATTTGATGTCTGTTTTAGCAGAACAATATCGTAATGAAATTTTACCTCAATTAGTAGAAAAATTTAATTACAACAATGTAATGGAAGCACCTAAGGTAGAAAAAATTGTTGTTAATGTAGGTATAGGTGAAGCAAAAGAAGATCCAAAACTTTTAGATCAAGTTGTTGAAAATATTGCTCAAATTACTGGTTTAAAACCAACAATAACCAGAGCAAAAAATTCAATTGCGAACTTTAAAATTCGTGAAGGAATGCCGATAGGTGTTAAAGTAACTCTTCGTGGTGATTATATGTATGAATTTTTATATAAATTGATTAATATCACTTATCCACGTGTAAGGGACTTTAGAGGGGTTTCTCCCGATGCTTTTGATGGAAGAGGAAATTATAGTCTTGGACTAAATGAACATATAGTATTCCCAGAGATTAAGATTGATGATGTTGATAAGGTACATGGAGTTGAAGCTACAATAGTAACTTCAGCTGAAACTGATGAAGAAGCTTTTGAACTATTAAGATTGATGGGTATGCCGTTTAAGAAACAGTCCTAAAAAGGAGGGATTAATTTTATGGCTCGTAAGGCGTTAATTGAAAAAGCTAATAAGGAGCCAAAGTACTCTACCCGTAAAGTTAATAGATGTAGTAGATGTGGTAGAGCTCGAGGTTATATTAGGAAATTTGATCTCTGTAGAATTTGTTTCAGAGAATTAGCACATAAAGGTGAAATACCTGGAGTTAAAAAAGCAAGCTGGTAAAATCAGGAAGGAGGATGGCTTAATGAATATTACTGATCCGATTGCAGATATGTTAACCCGTGTTCGTAATGCAAATAGCGTAAATAAAGATGTTGTTGATATACCTGCTTCGAACTTAAAGATAAATATTGCAAAGACCCTAAAAGACGAAGGTTTTATTAAAGAGTATAAAATTATAGATAATTATCCTCAAAATAAAATAAGGATTTATCTTAAATATAGTAAGGATAACGAAAAAGTTATAACTGGAATAAAGCGAATTAGTAAACCTGGTTTGAGGGTATATGTAAATAAAGATGAAATTCCAAGAGTACTTGGTGGTCTAGGTATTGCTGTAATTTCAACCTCTCAAGGTGTGCTTACCGATAAACAAGCTCGTAAAGAGAGTGTGGGTGGAGAAGTACTCTGCTATGTATGGTAATTTAAAGTTTAGTAAATAAGTTGGAGGTGAATTTAATGTCTCGTATAGGTAAACAACCTGTTGACATCCCAGAAAAAGTTGATGTTAATATTAATGGAAGTAGTATAACTGTTAAAGGGCCAAAAGGAGAAATTACTAAAGAGTTTAGTCCTTTATTTGATATAAATATTGAAGATGATGCTGTTGTTGTAAAAAGACCTTCAGATAGTAAAGATGACCGTTCACAACATGGATTAATTCGTAGTTTGATTGAAGGGATGGTAAAAGGTGTAACTGAAGGATTCTCTAAAAAATTAGAATTGGTTGGTGTTGGATATAATGCTAAGGTTCAAGGAAGTGATTTAGTATTAGAAGTAGGTTACTCACATCCTGTAAAAATAGAAGCACCAGAGGGAATCAAGTTTGAAGTCGAAAAAAATATTATAACAGTTTCAGGTTACGACAAACAGTTAGTCGGTGATATTGCAGCTAATATTAGAGAAACAAGAAAACCAGAACCTTATAAAGGTAAAGGTGTTAAATATATAGACGAACACATTAGAAGAAAAGTTGGTAAGACCGGTTAATTGAAGGGAGTGAATAATTATGGATAAGAGATCTGCCAGAAAAAGAAGGCATCTTCGAATAAGAAACAATATTACTGGTACTCCTACAAAACCGAGAATGGTTGTTCATAGGAGTTTAAAGAATATGTATGTACAGATCATAGATGATCTTAGAGGTCACACTCTTGTATCCGCTTCTACTCTTGATCAAGAAATTAAAGACAAGCTTGATAATGCAAGTAATGTAAAAGCAGCAAAGGAAGTAGGAGAATTAGTTGCCGTGAGGGCTTTAGAAAATGATATAAAAGAAGTTGTATTTGACAGAGCTGGATATAAATATCACGGAAGAGTTAAAGCAGTTGCACAAGGAGCAAGAGATAAAGGATTAAAATTTTAACAAAGGAGGCGAATCCATGAGCAAGATTGATCCAGAAAAATTGGATTTAGATGAAAGAGTAGTCAATATAAATAGAGTTTCTAAAGTTGTGAAAGGTGGACGAAATTTTAGTTTTAGTGCCCTAATGGTTGTTGGAGATTCCAAAGGCCATGTGGGAGCAGGTATTGGAAAAGCAAATGAGGTGCCTGAAGCTATTAGAAAAGGTGTAGATGACGCTAAAAAGAATATGATTGAAGTTCCAATAGTAGAGACTACAATTCCACATGAAATTAACGGTATATTTGGAGCAGGAAAAGTATTACTTAAACCTGCTGTTGAAGGTACTGGTGTAATTGCAGGAGGACCAGTTCGTGCAGTTATTGAGCTAGCTGGGATAAACGATATATTAACAAAGTCTCTAGGTTCTTCAAATCCTATTAATATGGTTAATGCTACAATGTCCGGATTAAAAAACTTAAAAAAAGTTGAAGAAGTAGCAAGATTAAGAGGAAAAACCGTAGAAGAAATTCTAGGATAATTAAGGAGGTGCAGTACGTTATGAACTTACATGATTTAAAACCTGCTAAGGGTTCTAAAAAAAGAAAAAGAAGAGTTGGACGTGGTACTGGTTCTGGAAGAGGTTATACATCAGGCCGAGGTGCAAATGGTCAAAATTCTAGATCCGGTTCAAAAACCAGGCCAACTTTTGAGGGTGGACAGACTCCTTTATTTAGAAAACTACCTAAAAGAGGTTTTAACAATAAATTCAAAAAACAGTATTCTATTATAAATATATTTCAGTTAAATAAATTTGATGATGGTACTGAAATAACTCCAGAAAGATTATTAGAGGACGGTCTGATAGATGAAATATCAAAAAATGGAGTCAAAGTACTAGCAAAAGGTGATTTACAAAAAGAGCTAGTTGTTAAGGCTAATGCCTTCAGTTCATCTGCCGTTGAAAAGATTGAAAAAGCCGGAGGAAAGGCTGAGGTGATTTGAGGTGTTACAGACTTTTAAAAATATATTTAAGGTAAAAGAACTTAGAAAAAAAGTATTATTTGTTTTAGCGATGATGGCAGTATACAGATTAGGTGCTCATATTCCTGTTCCTGGTATTGATGTTGCTATTTTACAGGAAAGACTCTTTCAGGGAGCAGCAGGAGGAGTATTTGATTTCTTAGACTTATTTGCAGGTGGTGCATTAAGAAACTTTACAATCTTTGCAATGAGTATTACTCCTTACATTACAGCATCTATTATACTTAATCTATTAACTGTAGTAATCCCTAAACTTGAAGAACTATCAAAACAGGGTGCTGAAGGCAGGAAAAAGATTGCTCAGTACACCCGTTATGGTACTATTGTATTAGCTGTTATTCAAGCGATTGGTATTACTTCATATATAAATAGATTTGGAGCAATTCCAAATCCTACATTTTTTGATCTATTTTTAATAGTAGTCACTTTAACTGCAGGTACTGCATTTTTAATGTGGTTAGGTGAGCAAATTAATGATAAAGGGATTGGTAATGGTATTTCTATTATAATCTTTACTTCAATAATTTCTAGGTTCCCAAGTGACTTTTATGGAACTTATCAACTATTTAGAGCCGGTAGTATTTCAATATTAAATATAGTCTTATTTGTTATTCTTGCAGTTATAATAGTTGCCGGCATTATATTTGTTCAGGAAGGTGAAAGAAGAATTCCTGTTCAGTATTCAAAAAGAATAGTAGGAAGAAAGGTATATGGGGGGCGAAGTACTCATATTCCAATGAAAGTAAATCAGGCTGGAGTTATTCCAGTTATATTTGCTTCATCAGTCTTACTGTTCCCAGGAGTTATTGCTCAGATATTACCTTATGATTGGGCACAAAGTTTTGCTTCTATGATTGAACCTGGTTCAACACTTTATCTTATCTTATATGGATTAATGATCTTATTTTTCACATATTTTTATACTGCAATTACTTTTAATCCAGAAGAAGTGGCAGAAAATATGCAGAAAAATGGAGGTTTTATTCCAGGTATTAGACCAGGTAAAGCAACTATTAATTATTTAGATAAAATATTAGTAAGAGTGACATTAGCCGGTGCAGTTTTCTTAACGATTGTAGCTATGTTGCCATTTGCTATGGGTCCAATTACAGGTGTTAATATTAGTTTTGGTGGTACTTCTGTATTGATTATGACTGGTGTTGCATTACAGACTATGCAACAGATAGAATCACATCTATTAATGAGACACTACGAAGGATTTATGAAGTAATCTCAGATGAAAAGGTGGGAGAAAATGAATCTTATAATTCTTGGTCTGCCGGGTGCAGGTAAAGGTACTCAGGCAAAAAAGTTAAGTAATAAATATAGTATACCCCATATTTCAACAGGAGATATATTCAGATCTGCAATTAAAAATGAAACTGAGCTAGGTAAGAAAGCAAAACAGATTATAGATTCAGGTGGATTAGTTCCAGACGAAATCACTAATGATATTGTCAAAGAAAGAATTAAATTAGATGACTGTAACAATGGATTTATTTTAGATGGTTATCCCAGAACAATTTATCAAGCTGAGGCATTAGAAACAATGCTTGAGGAGATGAATAAAGAACTTGATTTAGCATTATATATTAATGTAAGTAGAGATGAGTTGATAAAAAGACTAACTCACCGAAGAACATGTAGTAACTGTGGAGCTATCTATCATTTGGACTATAAACCACCCAAAAAAGAAGGTATCTGTGATAAATGTGGAGGTAAGCTAATCCAGAGATCTGATGATAAAGAAAAAGTTGTTAATGAAAGATTAAAGCTTAATAAAGAAAATTTGATGAAACTAATAGAATTTTATAAAAAGAGAAGTAAGCTTATCACGGTAAAAAGTGATGCAGGTATTAATGAAGTGTTTGATAAGATTAATGATATTATCAAGGAGCATGTTAAATGATAATTTTAAAATCACCGAGAGAAATAAATATAATGCGTGATGCTAACAAGATTGTAGCAGAAACACATCAGTATTTAAAAGAGCTGATTAAACCCGGTATTTCTACAGCAGAATTAGATAAAAAAGGCGAAAAATTCATCAAAAAAAATGGTGCTGAGCCATCATTTAAAGGGTATAGAGGTTATCCTGGTTCAGTATGTATATCGATCAACGAAGAGGTTGTTCATGGTATAGCTAGTGAGAAGAGAATTCTCAAAGAGGGTGACATCGTAAGTTTAGATATTGGCACCTTTTATGAAGGATTTAATGGTGATGCTGCAAGAACTCATCCGGTTGGAAAAGTAAGTAAACAAGCTCAAAAGTTAATCGATGTTACAAAAAAAGCACTTGAACAGGGAATAAAAAAAGCACTATATAAAAATAGATTGTCTGATATTTCTCATACAATACAAAAATATGTTGAAAAAAAGGGTTTCTCGGTGGTAAAAGAGTATGTTGGACATGGAATCGGTAGAGATATGCACGAAGATCCTCAAATTCCTAACTTTGGTTCACCTGGCCATGGTCCTTTATTAAAAGAGGGTATGACACTTGCGATAGAACCAATGGTCAATATCGGTAAATATAAAGTTGAAATACTTAATGATAAATGGACTGTAGTTACTGAAGATGGAAGTTTATCTGCTCATTTTGAAGATACAATTGCAATTACTAAAAATGGTCCTGAAGTTTTAAGCAAACTGTAAGCTTTATTGATTTGTATGACCTATGCAATTTGTGGTATAATAAAATTTAGGCTATTTAAGTAACAAAAATAAGGAGGCTAATTAAATATATGGCTAAGGAAGAACCTATTGAAGTTCAAGGTACAGTTATCGAGCCATTACCAAATGCCAAATTCAGAGTAGAATTAGAGAATGGTCATAAGGTTTTGGCACATGTTTCTGGTAAAATGAGGATGAACTATATCAGAATTTTACCGGGAGATAAAGTAACTGTTGAACTTTCACCTTATGATTTAAGTCGTGGTAGGATTACTTACCGTCATAAAGCAAAATAATTTGCTTAAGGAGGGATGTTCGGTGAAGGTAAGACCATCTGTTAAACCCATTTGTGATAAATGTAAAGTTATTAGACGTAATGGTAAAGTAATGGTAATTTGTGAAAATCCAAAACATAAACAACGTCAAGGTTAAAATATTAATGTTGGAGGTGTATAAATATTGGCACGTATTGAAGGTGTTGATTTACCAAGAAATAAAAGAGTAGAAATTGGACTAACTTATATTTACGGTATAGGACGTTCTACTTCTCAGGACATATTAACTAATGTTGGGGTTGACCCTGATACAAGGGTTAAAGACTTAACTGAAGCAGAAATAAGTAAAATTAGAAAAGAGTTAGACAAACATCCTGTAGAAGGTGAATTACGTCGTGAAGTTAGAGCAAATATCAAGAGGCTAAAAGATATTGGATGTTATCGTGGCCTCAGGCATCGCAGGGGTTTACCTGTAAGAGGTCAAAGAACTAGAACTAATGCACGAACCCGAAAAGGTCCAAAAAGAACTGTAGGGGCTAAAAGAGGTAAAGCAAAAAAACCAATGGTATAAGGAGGTATATAGATGGCTAAAGGCAAGAAAAAAGGCAGTAAAAAAACACGTAAAAAGAAAAAAAAGATAAATGTTGATAGCGGTATAGTCCATATCAAGTCAACATTTAATAATACAATAATTACTGTTACAGATAAAGAAGGAAATGTTATACTCTGGCACAGTGCCGGAAAAGCAGGATATCAAGGTTCAAGAAAGAGTACACCTTTTGCTGCTCAAATTGCTGCAGAAGAAGCTGCATTAGAAGCAAAAGATTTGGGAATAAACTCAGTTGAGATTTATGTAAAAGGACCTGGATCTGGAAGAGAATCTGCAATAAGATCTATTCAAGCTACAGGTTTAGATGTAAGTCTAATTAAGGATATAACACCCATTCCACATAATGGTTGTCGTCCTCCCAAAAGACGTAGGGTATAACTATAAAATAATAATTTAATAAAACAAACAAGAACATGGAGGTGTAATAATGTCTAGATATACAGGTTCAGTATGTAAATTATGTCGTACTGAGGGAGAAAAACTATATCTAAAAGGAGCACGTTGTTATAGTGATAAATGTGCTTATGAAAGAAAACCTTCTTCACCCGGTGAACAAGGCCAAAGTAGAAGGAGAAGAAAAGTATCTGAATATGGATTACAGTTAAGAGAAAAACAAAAAGTCAGAAGAATTTATGGTTTACAGGAAAATAAATTTCATAGATATTTCAAGGAAGCTGAAAGTGACAATGGAATTACAGGTGAAGTATTTTTACAGTTATTAGAAAGTAGATTAGACAATGTAGTTTATAGAATGGGATTTGCCCGTTCAAGAAATGAAGCAAGGCAAATTGTATTACATGGTCATATTTTAGTTAATGGAAAGAGAGTAAATATTCCTTCTTATCAAATTAGCGAAGATGACCAAGTTGCAGTTAAAGAGGCCAGTAAAAACAAGGATACCTTTGAAGAAATATTTGAGGTAAACTCTAACTTAACACCACCAGAATGGTTGACTGTTAATTTAGAAAAAGGGGAAGGAACTGTTGTTTCATTACCTACTAGAGAAGATATTGAGTATCCTGTTGAAGAACATCTAATTGTTGAGTTCTATTCAAGATAGTTAAGGGTCTCTGATTTATTCATAGACAAGAAATAAGGAGGTTTTAAATTTAATGATAGAAATAGAAAAACCTCAAATAGAGAGGCTAAAAAGTGAAGATAGATACGGTGAATTTGAAATTTCTCCTTTAGAGAGAGGTTATGGTATTACATTAGGAAACTCTCTACGCAGGATTTTATTATCTTCTTTACCCGGTGCTGCAATAACTTCAGTTAAAATAGAAGGTGTACGTCATGAATTTTCATCTATTGAAGATGTTAAAGAAGATGTTACTGAGATAATTTTAAACTTAAAAGAGGTTGTTTTAAGGTACAAGGGAGAAGAAAGACAGAGTATGAATCTGAGTGTTGAGGGTAAAGGAGAAGTTGTTGCAGGAGATTTTAGAACAAGTGGTGAGGTTGAAATTATTAATCCAGACCACCATATAGCCACCTTAACTGAAGGTGGAAAGATAATGATGGAAGTAACAGTAGAAAATGGTAGAGGATATGTTGTTGCAG
>JAIPEV010000024.1 GCA_021736965.1 Halanaerobiales bacterium
TTTTCTGGCACTTCTACTATAACTCTTTCAATAGGTTCCATTAACTTATTATTTTCTCTATGATAAATTACTTCAGGTTTTGAAACTGAAATTTCATAACCTTCTCTTCTCATTCTTTCTAAAAGAATTGAAAGATGTAGTTCTCCTCGCCCAGAAACTTTAAAAGTATCTGTACTGGAAAGTCTATTTACTTCTAATCCAACATTTACTTCCTCTTCTCTTTCTAATCTTTCTTTAAGGTTTCTAGAAGTAAGGTATATACCACTTTGTCCAGCAAACGGAGAATCATTTATTGAAAACTCCATTGAAATTGTTGGTTTTTCAATTTCAATTAAGTTCATTGAAATAATATTTCCTTTATCACAAATTGTTTCACCGATTGAAATATCAGAAATACCAGCTACTGCAACTATATCTCCACTAGATGCATACTCAATTGATGTTTTACTTAATCCATAAAAACCCATAAGTTTAGAAATTTTACTCTGAGCAATATCTCCATTTCTTTTAGATACAGAGACTTGTTGACCATTTTCAATAACACCTTTATAGATTCTGCCAATACCTATTCTACCCAAATAATTATCATAAGCCAAATCATGAATCTGTAACTGTAAAGGTTCTTCATCGTAATTAGGATAAGGGTCAACATGTTCAATTATTGTATCAAATAATGGTTTTAGGTCTTTACTTTTACCATTTATCTCATGGTTAGCTATTCCATCTTTTGCAACACCATAAATGACTGGGAATTCAAGTTGTTTGTCATCAGCATTTAAGTCAATAAATAAATCTAAAACCATATCTGCTACTTCTTTAGCTCTCTCATTACTTTTATCCATTTTATTGACAAATAAAATTGGTCTGATACCTAATTCAAGAGATTTCTTTAAAACAAACCTTGTTTGAGGCATTGGGCCTTCACTTGAATCAACAAGTAAGATTGTTGTATCTACAGCTTTTATAATTCTTTCTACTTCTGATGAGAAATCTGCGTGACCAGGAGTATCAACAATATTTATTTTATAACCTTCATGTTGTATTGAACAGTTTTTTGCATATATTGTTATTCCACGTTCCTTTTCAAGCTCATTACTATCCATTATACAGTCTTGAACAGTTTCGTTTTCTCTAAAAACACCACTTTGGTTTAAAAAAGCATCAACTAAGGTGGACTTTCCTGCATTTACATGGGCAATTACCGCTAAGTTAATAATTTTACTTTTATCTGACATAAAAATTTCCTTTCTTTTTATATAATAACATTACCCATTGTACACTTTATAACGGCAATTATCAAGTAAATTAAATACATAGCATGATTAAAAATGAAAACACTAAAGAAAAAATATATTCATACAAAGATAAAAATCCCGGGGATAAATCCGGGATTTAACTTTATATTTTTATTATTTATCTATTTCATTTTTTTATTGTAATTCTTTCTTCTAAAATAGAATCATTTATAGTTTCAATTTCTTTTAGATATTTAACTAAGATTTCTTTTTCAGTAGCTGAGGTGGTTTCACTAGAAAGTGGGTCTGCAGCATTTGCATAGTACTGCCATACATAACTATTTATACCAAATGTATATTCTTTGTTTGGGTCTACTCTTTTACCATCGATAAATACTTTGATCTCTTTTATGTCTTCTTGATCCATGACAACTGTGTAGTTAACATTAGAAGATACATGGGTCATTACAGGACCTTCTCCATAATAACGAGCTTGTCCTAATAACATCTTTTCTAGATCACTACCAGTAACGGTTGCTACAGTAATATTATTATCATATCCGAAACTGGAGAATAATAAGTTTAGTGACTTATCAAACAGATCACTATTGGCCGGATAAACAGCACCAGTAGCTAGTTGATCACTAGGATATGCACCCACATCTACATTAAGTTCACTTCTTACAGCATCTGCAAATAGATTACCAGCACTTACCGAATGATCTGCCTTACCTACTGTTGAAATATCAACTTCAGTATAAGCTATTTTATCTCCACTACCACCCTTTTCTATTTTAACACCTGTTCTATTTAATTCTTGATTAGCATAGTAACTTTGAAGTTTATCATTTGAAATTACATCTTCGATATAGTGGATTATACTATCATTCATCCTTATATAGGTGTTTTCACCTTCTGTTTTGGTATCAAAATCATAAGCACTTGCAACATATTGATTATGTGCAACAGTGAAGGTTTTATCTTCTTCAATTGGTTTATTATTTAGATCTTTTAATTCTACTCTTTTTACATCACCGGTTTGATTTACGATAATATTATACTTCAATCCAGCTGGAATTAAATCTATACTATTATCTCTTTTATATGAATTAGCAAGCATATCTTTGATCTGACTTGTTGTCATTTTATACATAATTATATTGTTACCAAAAGGTTCCAATTCAAAAATGTCTCCAACAGTTATGTCACCAGGTCCAATACTGCCTACCCTAATTCCACCAGTGTTTTGGAAACCAAAGTCAACATCATATCCAAGATCTTTAAACTGTAATGAATTGGTTAATGCATCAGTCATTAAAGCACCTAAATTACTATCACCACTTATTGAACTATCAACATAAGCAAGTTTGCGACTAAATATCTTATCTACATCAGCATTATAAGAATCGATTTTTTTAGCTACCTTTTGATCTGAAGATTTTACATTTTCTAGCTCAATTAATTCACCGGAAGAATTAATTAACTTGTTATTTTCATTGAACGTTAAAACTATTTTACCTAGATACTGTTGATCACTACCAGATTGCGTAATAAGGGCATTATTTATTTTAGTGGGTTTTTCTACAACAGTATGAGAATGTCCCCCAATTACTAAGTCTATGTTGTCAACATCTTTTGCGATTTTTTGACTCCAGTTATGTCCAACGTGGCCAAGTACAATAAAGGCATCTCCTTCATCTTTTAAATATGAAAATTTTTTAACAGTCTTTGTAGGATCTAAAAATTTAAGACCATATAAGTTAACTGGCATTGTAGAAGGATAGCCGCTGTCTTGTACTTCAATTACCCCTAAGAAATTTAAATTTATACCATTAGCTGATTCAATTGAAGTATAAGGATCAGGTTGATTTATATCTGCTTCAGAAGGATCTACTTCCAGATTGGCAAGAACCATAGGAAATTCTGCAAATTCCATGTTTGCTTTTAGTCTGGCTTGACCATAATCAAATTCATGATTACCTAAAACAGAAACTTGATAACCTGCTTCATTCATTAGGTCTATCATAGGTTTACCTCTGAGATTTTCACCTTCAATAACATATTCATCTACTACAGGATTACCACTAAAAATATCGCCACCGCTTAATAGTATTACATCATCATATTCCTTTTGATATTGCTTTTTTAAGGCAGCAATTTTTGCAAAGTTATCTATTGATCCATGTTCATCATTAGTGTGTAAGATAACTATTTGAGTATTATTTTCAGCTTTAACCATGTCAGTATTTAAGATCATTATACCTGAAACAATTAAAATTAATATTAAGATTAATGATAGATAGTTTTTAAGTTTTAAATCTATCATTATTATACCCCCTCTGATTTTATTATTTATTTTTCAACTATAAAAAGTTCTTCGTTACCACTAAGTTCACCATTAAGCATAATTATATTACCATTTTGATCATTGACAAGTTTTTCATTATTCTTTATTTTTTTATACTCTTCTAAGGAATATTTACGAATAACATCCTTTACCTGAGCTCCCTTAAAAATTTCTATTGTTTTTTTATTAACCTTAACTTTCATAATTTATCACCTTCATATTTTAGAAAGGAAAGGTAGACGAAGTAATCCGTCTACCTTTTAATTATTATTATTTTTTTACATAGTTACATCTAATTTATATACTCCCATACCATTTTCATCGGTTCTTAGTCTTTTTATGCCTTTTATACCAAGACCTTCAATATAATCCATGGCTTCTGGGTGTGAGCGGAATGTGACAGTTCCTTTTGGTTTAAATGATGTTAGTTTCCAGTTGTAGGTTGGTTTAGGATTAATTGTACCTTTTGTCTGGATGTAATCAATGATAACCTGTCTGTTAGTTACTCCACTAGGAGCATATACTGGATCTTCTTCTACACATGGAGGGAAGTCACCACCACCACCAGCTCTATAGTTATTTGTTACTACTAAGAATTCCATATCTTCAGTAAGTGGTTTATCATTATAAGTTGCATTAACTAAACGCTTTCCTACTGGTTTTGTAACATCTATTTCATATTCAATACCTTCAATCACATCATAGTTATAGGCTGAGAATTCAGGATTTAATAGTTCTTGTTCTTTTGATAGATTAGGATCTATTTGATTATAGTTTTCAGCACTTCTTTCTAACCATTCAATTACTTGTTTGCCATTAAAATGCATAACACTTATTTCATTATCATAAATATAGATGTCTGTTACATCACCAATTGTGATATCACCTTTCCATACCTCTGTAAAGTATTTAGCGTCTTCTCTACCTGCTTGGAAAGGTGCAGCAGCAGATAAGATAGGAATACTAGCAAATTCTCCAGTTTCAAATGTCTTTTTAGCCCACCATAGTTGGGCATCATTTACTATTTGAGTAACTGTCGAATCTTGTACTCTAGCTAGATAAGAAGTTATATCAATTTCTGATTCTCCAATAGGTGTTTCTACATAAGCAATTGTTGCTTCATGTCTTTTTTTTGCAAGTTTTTCAATGTCAGGATTAGACTTTGTATTTTCAGTAATTGGTTCATTTCTCACATTAAAACCAGTTACTTTCCATTCTCCATTTTCCTGTGCTAAGTTTAAGTCAATTACACCAACAGAAGTACCCCAGGAACCAGGCATTACTGTAGGTACACCATATAAAGTACTCTCTTTAGTATTTACTCCTTCTATATCTTTGTAGTCCTCCGGGAATACATTATGATGATGACCAGTAATTAAAGCATCTACTCCATCAATTTGTGCTAGATATTTGGCAGCGTTTTCTCTGGCATCATAAGAATCTACAGGAGCATTACTAATTCCTGTATGACCAATGACTACAACAATATCTGACTTAGAAGCAACTTCTGGGATAATTTCTTTTGCGGTTGGAATAATATCTTTGATTACTACATTACCTTCTAAGTTATCTTTACCCCAACGCATGCTTTGTGGAGGTATAAAACTTACTACACCGATTTTTATATCTTTTCCATTAATTTTTTTGTTTAATATTACATATGGATCTATATAGTTTTCATCTTCATTACCATCCATAAATATATTTGCTGATACAAATGGGAAATCTGCTCCTGCTTTTGCTTTTTCAAAAAAGTCCATCGGATAATCTTGTAGTTCGTGATTACCAACTGAAGCAGCATCATATCCTGCTTTATTATATGCCTTTATAATAGTCTGTGTTTCACCTTCTTTAATTGGATTGATTTGATATTCATGTAATCCTAATAAACTACCTTGAATAAAGTCACCATTTGATAATAGTAGTGTGTTTTCATTATCATTTCTAATTTGTTGAATTACTGTATATACTTTTGAAAAACCCACTTTTTCATTTGGTTTATTAGCCATATAATCATATGGCATTACATACTGGTGCATATCTGATGTTGCCATTATAGTAAGTTTCTCTGCTGCAATACTTCCCAATGAAAAAGTTAATACTAAGACTAGAGTTAGAATTATTGAAATACTAAGATTTTTTCTTTTTAACAATGTCAATCCCCCCTGATATATTTTTTTTATATTAACATGACCTATTAAAAGGTCATTATTAATAACGTATTAACCAAAAAATATTCATTATTTAGAGATATTCAATTTTAATAATTTATCGAATAAAAAGATAGATTTTAAATGTGAGATAAAAGTGAATTGATAAAATGAATTGAAAAAAATAAGTATATCTACTAAATATATTATAAAAAATAGCAATATATTTGTCAAATTATAAGATTCACTAGTTTCTTGTTATATTAAGTTTGATAAAATATAAAGTTGACTAAATATGAAATAATTTTTCTAATAAAAATTATTGATTATTAACACCTTTTGTATTTTTAACATTAATCCAGAGACAGAAACGAATTTCAATTATATCTATACTTTTAAATATTAAAAGTCCTAAAAAGCTGACTGCTAAAATTCCACTGAACATATCAACATAGTTGACCATAATCCAACTGTTCATAATATAATATCCAATTCCATATTGGGTAGCAAAGTTTTCAGCATAAAATAAAACTGCTATACTTGTACCAACAGTTATTCTAAGAGCAGTTAAAATTTGAGGTAAAATAGCAGGAATAATAATATGTTGATATGTTTGTAAACTACTTATACCAATTGACTGAGCTGAATAAAAGTATTCAGGATCGACATTTTTAACACTATCTCTGGTAGTTACAATGATTTGAAATACTACTATTATAATTATTAAAACAATCTTTGATCTATTGCCTAGACCTAATAGGAGCATAATTATTGGTAAAAATGCAATTTTAGGTATTGGATATAGTAAATATATTATTGGTGATATATACTGATCTACCCTTTCATTTCTACCTATCAAAAGCCCCAGGGAAACTCCAATTATTAATGCTAATACTACAGCTGTCAATATTCTATATAAGCTCATTGCCAAATGAGGTAATAAAACGGGTATTAATATTTCAAAAAAGTTTAGAAAAACTGTAAATGGATCAGGAATTATATTTGAACTAATTAAAAGATGTATAAAATACCAGATTATAGTTATAAATAATGCACCTTTAATAATATTTAACTTTTTTCCTTTGATCAAAGTAAATCATCCCCAGACATCATAGTTCTTAAATTTTTACAGAGCTTAAAAAACTCTTCTTTTTCTCTTAGTTTAAAATCACCGAAGTAGGGATTATCTAATTGATCAATAAATGTACCTTCTTTCATTATAGCAATATTTTGTCCCAAAAAAACAGCTTCATCTATATTATGGGTTACAATTATAAATGAGAGATTATTATCTTTATGTATATGTAAAATTAAATTTTGCATCTCTTCTCTTGTTATTGCATCTAAGGCTGAAAATGGTTCATCCATTAATAATAAATCAGGTTTAAGTATTAAAGATCTTGCTACTGCAACTCTTTGCCTTTGTCCTCCACTTAGTTCGGCTGGGTAGTTATCCTTATATTCTTCAATATTTAACCTATTTAATACTTCTAAAACTTTTTCTTTTATCTTTTTTTTATTAAAATGTCTTACTTCAAGACCAAGAGAAACATTATCATAAACTGTTTTCCAAGGGAAAAGACCATAGTTTTGTAAAATCACACCTGTTTTTTTTCTAATATTATCTATAATACTATTATTTATTTTAATTTGGCCTTGATTTGGAGTTAAAAGATTGGCTAATAGATATACTAAGGTGGTTTTACCACAGCCGGATGGTCCAATAATAGCTAAACTTTCTCCTTCTCTTATCGTAAAATTAATATTTTTAACTACATCTTTACATTGATAGGAAAAAAATAGATTTTCAACCTTAATCATTTTTAATAAATTTCTCCTCGACCATATTTTTATAAGATAATGTTATTTCTTCATTTTGTTTTTCTGCAACCCATGAAATAACATGATTAAGATATGACTCTGTAAAAACTCTTGCTAAATGGTAGTCAGGGAGGGTAATTAATTCTTTGATTTCAGGGTTTAACTTCAAACTATTAATTAATACATCTTTAGCTAAGTTATTGTCTTTTTGTATATCTAATACCGCTTTATTGTATGCCTGGTGAAAACGAGTAATAGCTTCAGATTTATTTTTTATTGCAGTATCAGTAAATATCATAGCTTCAGGTGTAAAATCATATATATTTTTATATATTCTCTTCTCTAAACCAGCTAGTTCACCCATAGAAGCAAGTGGTTCTGGAATGATTGCCATATCTAACTTGCCAGATTTAACCATCTCTAAACGAGCAGGAATTGCTGGAATAAAGATCTTGTTCATCTTGTATTGTTCTTTAAGATACTGTTCTGATAAAAAATTTGCGACACTTATTTCCATCATTCCTATATCTATTATTTCTTTTTCTTCAAAATTCTTTTTTACTAATACCGGAAAACTTCCATCAGTACTAGTGGTTATCTTAACTAAAAAGCCATTTTTAACATTATTCACAAAAGCAATTAAATCAGTCATAGCTCCATCAAGTTCACCTGTTTGTAGGGCACTTTGGCGATTGACAGCATTTGTGTAAACATCAATTTTTAGATCAAGGTTTAGTTCTTGATAATATCCTCTCTCTAAAGCTAATAAGATAGGAGCAGAATCAACAGCTGGCATAATTCCAATTTTAAGTGTAAAATCATCCTCTGCAAGTACATTTCCATTAGTAGATATAAAAAACATAACCATTAAGATAAATAATAATAATATTTTTGTTTTATTCATTTTTATCAACCTTTCTAATTTATTTAGTAGATATTTAAAAAGTATCTTTAACAGAACTATATGTATTATAATAAATATTTCACTAATATACAAATAATTAAATCATTACAGGGTAGGACGCCTGTCCTACCCTGTATAATTAGTTATTCTTGTATATTTTCTTCTTCTTTTTCTTTTTTTTCTTTGCTTTGAAGTTTTTCTAACTTGCCTACAAGTTCTGGTACTTTTTCTATAAGTTTATCTAAGGATCCTTTTTTCTTTACTGGTATCAGTTCAACATTATTATCTTTAATAACTAAAATTGCATCTGCAGTAAGTTTACACCCAAGACCTCCACCACCACCTGCATTTTTGTTTTCATCCTCTCCAAAACCACCGCCTAGTCCAAATGAAGCTGTGATTATTGGGATAAGTTTAACTGAGTCAATAGTGATTGGTTCTCCAACAACGGTTTCGGTTTTTAAAAAGTTATCAAGCTTTGAATACATTGATTCTAAGATGTTTTTAGGGTTTTCCATTTTAATCACCTATCCTTTCTTTTTTTATATTTATAGATATTCCAACCAATTTTAATGGTTGTAGTTGAAAAAACAAAAAGTAGTATTTTAAATATTAATTCAATAGGTATAATAAATCCTTTAATAAATCCATTTGATTTAAAAGTACGTTCCTGCCAATTTATATTTATTTTTAGGGGAATATTTGGATATATTTCTTTTAAAGCGTAATAATAAGCTAATATAAATCCATTGAGATCGGGTTGATCTGTGCCTATAGTAAAGTTAGTTTTGATTTTTTTTGGAATTAAATATTTCAATAAATTTTTTATAAATTTCATGACATGTAAAATATTATTTTTTGTTATAATCTTTAAAGGGAACTTATTTTTTGAGGAGTTTTCTTTTGGTTTATCTTTTTTATTTTCTTTAAATTTGTTTTCAAAGTTTTTCATAGCCTTATTTTTTTTATCTTGATTAGATTTTTTTAATTCTTTTTTAAACCCGAATACCTTAATATACGAAGTCTTTTGCTTTTGTGTATTTTTAAAATTAAATTTAAAGAAAAAAGTACTTATTATGACATTATAATTAAAAAATATTGAACCTTTATATTTATAACTTATTTGATAACTAAAAGGAGTAGATATAAGTATATCAAATAAAGTTAGTAACATTAATATTAAGTATAAGATGTAATTAATAATCATCTATCTTCCTCCTAAAAGTACAAGCAGTTTATATAAAGGTATATTTATAATCTAAAAAAACTTATTTATAGTTATATCTTAGTTTAATTTTTATAAGTTTTAAGAGTAAATGTGCTTTTTAACAATCTGTAACTAACTATAAAGAAATTTTGCTAAATTTTTCTATATAGTAGTTATATAAAATAAAGCGTGTGACCAAATATAAAACTAAGAATATAGATCCCATAGCAATTAATAATAAATCATAGTTATTAAACATATCAGGATAAAGTTTATAGAGACCAAAGACTATTATTCCAATAGCAAATCTAATTCCAAGTGCGAGAGTAACATTTAAGTTATTTTTTACAGCTGCAGTGGGATGAGACCAATTTAACAGTGGCCTATATATATTTATAATAAAGTCTATGGTAGTTAAAAATAAAGTAGTAGTTACTGCAAAGTAGATTCCTATTATTATAATTTTCATACTTAATGTTAGCATGAAATATCCAACTATACCAACAATTAAACTACCTAAAAAGTTAATAATTAAAGATGTTATTATTCTATATTTAATATTCATTTTATTACTAATTGGTAAAACTTTAGTTTGCCAAAATGCCTTTCCTTCTCTTGTAATAGCTGTTGATGAGATGTTTGAAACGATAGTAGGCATTATTATAATCCCACTATAAATTAATACCATATAAGAGTTCATTTGTTTTGAATTTAAGACTTCTAAGGATAGATCACCACTAAATGACATTACAACATACAGTATTAAAGGAACTAACATTGTTAATAATGTATTTAGTAGAAAAGTTGGTTCTTGTACTATAATCAAAACATGTCTTTTTAGTAACTGCCATTCCTTACTATGATTTGTATAGTATATTTTTTTAGTTGAGTTAGAGGCATGACTTAATGAAAGTAAAGACTTTTTAAAGAAATACTTTGCCATCAACTGTAAAATAATAACAAATAAAATGTTGATTCCAATAAAATATATAGTATTAATAAAAGATCCTAAGATCATTTTAGTCATCCAAATACTAGGTGGGAAACTAACCCCTATAATTCCAATTAAGCTTTCATTATTTAAAAAGGCATTTTGAATAAGCTCTGGATTAGCAGCGTTTTTTGATACCATCATCTGGATAACTATTATAGCAATAATTAACATTAAGTTTCCTGTTATTGTTAATAAGTTTTTATATTTACTTTTTCTTACAATTTTATTAAAAATTAAGATTAATAATGAAGAGATTAAAAGTGGTAGCAAAGGCGCTAAAATAAATGCTAGTAATCCCCCTATAATTATACTTAGAGTTATAGTAGTATTAATTGCATATACAACTATACTTGGTAAGACAAAGGCAGCACTTATTGCTAATAAAAACAAGTAAATTGTACTTAACTTAGCAAAAATAATTGTTTCTTCTTTTATTGGTAGAGAAATTAAAAATCTTGTATCTTTTGAAAAAAAGAAAACTGAAACGATAATCGGTATCCCTAAAAAGAACATTAAAATAATTGAATTAACATACATAGAAGTAACTACTAATTCGGGCTGGTTTATTTGAGCAAAAGCTTCAAAAGTAACGATACTCAAGTATACTGCAGGAACAAATATTGCTCCAATTAATACCAACTGCAAAAGTGCAATAAGTTTATTGTTTTTCACATTTAAACTACTTTTAGCATTATTTATGAAGTTTTTAAGCAGTATTATTACTATTGATTTAAATTTTTTCATCTTCTGTCAGCTCCAAAAAGATATCTTCTAAAGTACTATCTGATTTTTTTCTTAAATTTTCCATTGTATCACAAGCTATTAACTTTCCATTATCAATTATTCCAATTCTATCACATAAATTTTCTACTATTTCTAATATATGAGAGGAAAAAAATACAGTATTACCTTCACTACAATGTTCTTTCATAATATTTTTTAAGATACGAGAAGATCTGGGATCTAAACCACCTAGAGGTTCATCTAAAATAAGTAATTTAGGTTTTGGAAGTAAAGCTCCTGTAACTAATAACTTTTGTTTCATTCCATGTGAATATGAATTGATAGAATCAGTCAGATCTTTATATATTTCAAAGTCCTTTGTATATTTTTCTATTAATTTTTTTCTTTCATTTAAAGAGACTTCATACATATCAGCTATAAAGTTTAGATAATCAATGCCTTTAATAGAATCAAATATTTCAGGGTGATCTGGAACAAATGTAAAACATTTTTTAGCTTCTATTGGATCTTTTTTAATATTATACTGATTAATAAAAATATCTCCCTCAGTTATATCTAAAATTCCTGTCATCATTCTAATAGTTGTTGTTTTTCCAGCTCCATTTGGACCTAAAAATCCGAATATTTCTCCATTTTCGACCTCTAAATTTAATTTATCAACTGCCTTTTTTTTATTTTCATAGATTTTAGTTACATTTTGAATTTTAAACAAGTTTATCCCCTCTTTTATCTTTATTTATTATGTTATTTATTATATTATATCTCTGTGTTGGAAATCCTTTTATTTTAATTATTAAAATGTCTGTTATAAATAATTAATGGCAAATTTTATATGTATAACATAAAACTATATAGCATAGATAAAAATATTGTAATTATAAAGATTTTTTGGCTCATAGATCAGATATATTAAAAATTATTAAAGATATTAAATTATAAACTGTTTAATGAGATAGAGAAAATAAAATTATAAATTATATAAATGTATTGATGCTCCTGGTCTTTGAAAACTATCTATTCTATTTCCTATTTTATCTAAGTAAATTAAAAAAATATCTTTTTCATTTTTGTGAACATGTGAAAACAAAAACCAAAATTTTCCTTGACCTTTTAATTTATCTAGCTCCTTCAAATATAAGCTAGGATTTTCTCTATGATTAGAACCACTAATATATGAAATATCTTTTTGGTAAATATAAAACTTAAAAGCTCTTTCAGCTCCATGATATACATATAGATTACCGCTATCCTGCTTATTATCAAAGTAGTAATTTATGACTGGTCTAATTTCCTCTTTGAAAATGGGATTTATTAAATTTTGTCCTCCCTTTGCTGCAGGATACAATAGAGTGATAAAAATAAGTAATAGAGCAATAGGAATTAATTTTTTATTTTGTTTTGAAAACAATACAAAAATATTATAGATACCTTCTGAGATAATCAAATAAAAAATAGGAGTTATAAATAATACTAAACGTACTCCAAAAGGATAGATACTCAACATAGATGTTGTAATCAATATAAATATAGGAAAATTAATTAAATAAAAATAAAATTTATCCTTTTTCTTCCATAAAAAATATTCCCCAATCAAAATAAAAAATATTACTATACCTAATACATGATTGAAACCTAATGGATTGATAATAAATTTTGCTGCTAGTTCAAAATACTTTTTTATTTCATTAATTGAGACAGGAGGAAATGGTAAAAAATAACCTTGCCAAAATTGATAAAAATGTTTTTCTGCAGATTTTCTAATAATTAAAAAGTAATGAAAAGAAAAGCTAACAAAGCAAACTAAATATGTAATAATTAAAAATATATACTTTCTTGTTTTTAATTTCTTTGAAAAACTATTAATATAAGATAACTTTAATAATAATGCTAATCCAACACCTAATAACATAAATACTGATGCATGTGAAAACCAAACTGATATACTTCCTATAAATACAAATAAAAATAGATTATAGTTACTATAATTTGATTTATATAATCTTATAGCGAAAGTTATTATTAAAAGACCAATTAGCACTTCCAAAGAGTATTGTTTAAATTCTGCTGAATAATATATATTAAAATGTGTAAAAGACATTAAGATTAAAGCGATAGGAACTGCTTTTTTGTTTAAAACCTTTTCAGATATTTTATAAAATACATACAATGATAAAACACCTGATATTAAAGGTAATAATCTAAGTATATATTCGCTAGTTCCAAATAAATTAGTTAAATACTTAGTAATTAATAAAAATACTGGAGGCGCTGACTGACCATAATCAAGTTTTTGCAACAATCCAATATAATTTTTTTCTAAAATATTCAAAGCAAGTGAGGCTTCATCTATCCATAAAGATCTATTAACTAGATATTGTCTGAATCGTATAAATATTCCTAATATGATTATAAATATTGGGAATGAATTAGAAGTGTATACTTTTTTAAGTTTATTATAAATTATTTTATAAAAACTTTTAATTTTCACAAGTATCGCCCCAAGTAATAGTTAAAAAATAATAAAATTTTCTAAATAAATATTTTAAAAATAATAAGTTGTGATTAATTTAGCAAAATAGCAATGAAATATGAATATAAAAAAGGTATTAATATCAACTAACAAAAAATAAACTTAACGATTTATTATTTATTCCGATAATACCAACTTAAAAATAGTAAAATTAAACTTATATAATTAATTTATTGTTTTTTTTAAGAAGTCAAAATATATGTTTTGTATATACAATTAGCTAAAAAGATTATACTTAAAAATACAATAAATAGCTCTTAATCCATCTTTCCAATTGATTTTTTTGCCTTCTTGATAAGTTCTTCCATAATAAGAAATACCAATCTCATATATCGAATAATTTTTCTTAGCAATTTTAGCAGTTATTTCAGGTTCAAAACCAAATCTATTTTCTTCAATATCTATTGAATTTAAAATATCTCTTTTAAAAGCTT
>JAIPEV010000025.1 GCA_021736965.1 Halanaerobiales bacterium
TGTATGGATGTATATATTAGGAAGGGAGGAACTGTAATTTGAATAAATTTATAAAAAATATAGGATTTTATCTACTATTAATAGCAATATCCATCCTTGTTGCACAATTTTTCATGCAGCAGTCTCCTCAAACTTTAGAAAATTTTGGATACTCAGACATGTTACAAGCAATTCGGGAAGGCAATATAAATCAGATAACTATAATTGGTAATGAGGAAGTAACAGGTACTTTAGATGGTAGAGAGTTTACAGTACCAATTCCACCTGAGTCTATACCTGTTATAATGCAAGAATTAAGAGACGCTGATGTAAATATAAAGACCGAACCAAAACCAACCGCTCCCTGGTGGTTGAGTATATTAGGATATATTCTTCCTATTGTAATCTTAATTGGAGCCTGGTTTTTTATTATGCAGAGGATGCAGGGCGGTTCAAACAAGATGATGTCTTTCGGTAAAAGCAAGGCAAAATTAAATGAAAATAAAGAGGACATTTCATTTGAAGATGTTGCTAATTATGAGGAAATTAAAGAAGAGCTACAAGAGGTTGTTCAATTTTTGAAAAATCCTGATAAGTTTTCAAAATTAGGAGCAGAAGTACCAAAAGGTGTACTTTTAGTAGGTCCACCTGGTACAGGTAAAACTTTAATGGCAAAGGCAGTTGCAGGAGAAGCAGGAGTACCATTTTATTTTATAAGTGGTTCTGATTTTGTTGAAATGTTTGTTGGTGTTGGAGCTTCTAGGGTTAGAGACTTATTTGAAAAAGGAAAAGAAAATGCCCCTTGCATTATTTTTGTCGATGAGTTAGATGCAGTTGGTAGACAAAGAGGTGCAGGCTTAGGTGGTGGGCATGATGAACGAGAACAAACTTTAAACCAGCTACTTGTTGAAATGGATGGTTTTGAACCTAATGAAGGAATTATTTTAATGGCTGCTACTAATAGGCCAGATATTTTAGATCCAGCTTTACTTAGACCTGGTAGATTCGATAGACAGGTTATTGTTGATAGGCCTGATAGAAAAGCAAGAGAAGCAATCTTAAAAATTCATATGCGAAATAAACCTATTGATGATAGTGTAGATGCTGAAATCTTAGCTAGAAGGACTCCTGGCTTTACAGGGGCTGATATGGAAAATTTAGCAAATGAAGCAGCTATTTTAGCAGCAAGAAGAAACAAAAATGTTATCTCAATGGTTGAATTTGATGATGCAATTGATCGGGTAATAGCTGGTCCTCAGAAAAAGAGTAGAGTTATTGATGAAAAAGAAAAGAATTTAGTTGCTTACCATGAGACCGGGCATGCATTATTAGGAGAACTATTAGAATATGCTGACCGTACACATAAAGTATCAATTATACCAAGAGGTAGAGCTGGTGGTTTTACTATTCCTCTACCAGAAGATGATAAAAACTTTATGACAAAAAGACAACTATTTGATAAAATAACTTCTTTACTTGGGGGAAGAGCAGCTGAAGATATATTCTTAGAAGATATTAGTACAGGAGCCCAAAATGATCTAGAAAGATCAACAAAAATTGCACGGGCGATGGTTACTGAGTATGGAATGAGTGATAAAGTTGGTCATTTAACACTGGGTCAAAAACATGATGAACAGATATTTTTAGGAAGAGATATATCAAGAAGTAGAAACTATAGTGAAGAAGTTGCAGCAGAGATTGATCGCGAGGTAAGATCGATTATTGAATACTGTTATGAAAAAGCTCAAAATCTATTAAAAGAAAACAGAGATGTTGTAGAAAGAATTGTCCAAGCATTAAAGGATAAAGAGACACTTAATTCAAAACAAATTAATAAATTAATCAATAATGAAGAATTAAGACCAGAAGATGAATATGGTAATAACGATAAAAATGATAAAGAAGAAAGTACAAAATCTAAAAATGATGAAAACAAGAAAGATAATAAGGAAGAAATTGATATAGGAGATGAAAAAGAAGTTGAAATAAAAGATGAGATAAAAGAAGAAAGTTAAGCATATTTTAAAAATAGATAATAATAAGATTAAAAATGCCAGTTAAACTGGCATTTTTCTTATTGAAGAATACTTTTAAAAATTTTCAAAAGCATTTTTCTAATCGATATTTCAATTTAAATTTATTTATTTTGTGTTCTTTTATAAATAATTCTTAAAAAAATAAGAAATAAAGTATAAAGGCTGCTTTCAAAGCAGCCTTTATATTAGATAATTACGCTTAATATTGATTTGGTTTCTTTTCTATACGTGCAAACAGTATTTCATGTTCACCATTTCTTAATACTTTTATTAAGATTCGTTGGCCGATATTTTTTTGATTTATTTTTTCTACCACATCATCAGGGCTTTCTACTTCTTTTTTATCGATTTCTTTAATTACATCATAAGTTTTTAATCCAGCTTTTTCAGCAGGACTATCAGGGAATATATCTAATATTATTGCTCCCTTTGTACTTCCTAAATTAAAGTACTCTTGAACTTCAGAGCTAATTTTTCCTACTGATACTCCTAACCAGGGTTGGATTATTTCTCCTTTTGTTTCAAGATCTTTTACCACTTTTTTTACTTCATTTACTGGGATTGCAAAGCCTATACCTTGTCCTTGTGCACTGACAGCTGTGTTTATTCCAATAACTTCTCCATCTAGATTTAATAATGGGCCTCCACTATTACCAGGATTTATAGCTGCATCTGTTTGGATTAAATTTTTGTAACTCCTTAGTTGGCCCTGTGAAGTTGGTATTTGTATTGGTCGACCTAAAGCACTTATAACGCCTGTTGTAACAGTATGTTCAAAGCCAAATGGATTACCAATAGCAACTGCCCAATCCCCAGGCCTAATATTATTAGAATCGCCTAAAGGAATGGGATTTAAAGATTGATCTACATCAACTCTAATAACGGCTAGGTCCAAATTACGATCAGTCCAAACAATCTCACCTTTTAAAGGTTCTTCAATATTATTAACATTTACTTTTATTTGATCAGCACCATGAATAACATGTTCATTTGTTATAATAAAACCATCTTCAGTAACAATAAATCCACTACCATAACCTTCGAGATTTTTTGGGACTTCAGGCAATTGATCTCCGAAGAAGTATTTAAAAAATGGATCTTCATATAGAGGATTTTGCATTTGTGAGTTTTCATTTTTAGTTATTGTTGTAATTTTTACGACACCAGAATCTACTTTTGCTGCAATATCAGCGAAAAAATTATTTTGAGTGACATATACCTTTTCTTTATTTTCTTGTACTACTTTTTCTTCAGCAATAATATTGGGAGTAATTAAAATGGATAAAATTAAAGTTACTACTAATGAAAAAAGTAATTTGTTATTATCTTTTAATCTGTTTAGTATCATTTCAAGCACTCCTTTTATTTTTGTAATATTTTTGCTTTACTAATAAAATTATAATATAATAATTATCAGATGTCAAAGGGAGTGAGAAAGACTATGGATATTGATATTGATAAGGTTAAAGGTGATTTACAAAACAACTTCATAACTGATATTATATATTTTGATTCAGTCGCTTCAACAAATCAAACTGCACTAAATTTTGATAGTAATTCAAGGTCAAATGGGATAGTAATTATTGCAGATGAACAAACAAAAGGTCGTGGTAGATTAGACCGAAAATGGTTTTCGCCTAAAGGAAAAGGTCTTTGGTTTAGTATAATTATTTCTTCATTTAAAGATATTGAATATATAAATCTTTTAACTTTTATAGCAGGTCTAGCAGTTAACAAAACATTTAAATCAATGAAAATAGATACTGATTTAAAGTGGCCTAATGACATCATGTATAAAAATAAGAAAATCTGTGGGATTTTAGCACAGTTTAAAAGTACAGGTAATAAAGTAAAAAAAGTTGTAGTAGGGATTGGAATTAATGTTAATCAAGATAGTTTTCCAGTAGATCTTAAAAAATTTTCAATTTCTTTAAAAAATATTAAAGGTAATAAAGTAGATAGAGCGAAATTATTAACAGAGATCTTAAACAACTTTTCAATATATTTTAAACTATTTAATAATAAAGAGTATAAAAAAGTTACTGGAATGTGGAAAAAAGAGATGAAACTACTAAATAAAAATGTAGTTATAAAAAAATCTAATGGTAACAGAATTAATGGAACTGTAATTGACATAACAGACAAAGGAGAATTAGTTTTAAAAAAAGAAGACGGATCAATAAAAACATACATCGCAGGAGACATTAGTATTGACAAGAAGTCTTTAATGGTTTAATATTATAAATGCAGGAATAATTTAATCAATCTTGAATAATATATTTGATGCCGAAAATGTTGGGTATAATATCTTTTTACCCACAGACTATAAAAAAATAGTATAAAGGGGGAAGTTGAATTGAAAAAATTAAGTTTATTTTTAGTTGTAGCTTTAACACTAACATTGGTTATGGGATTTAGTACTGTAGGCATGGCTCAGGATTTTAAAGTAGGTATGGTTACAGATGTTGGGGGATTAGGAGATCAATCATTTAATGATTCAGCCTGGAGAGGTTTAAAAAGAGCTGAAGAGGAATTTGGAATTGAAATTAATGTTATCGAATCGAATACAATGACTGATTATGTGCCTAATCTATCAAGTTTTGCCGAACAAGGTTATGATATGGTATGGGCAATAGGATTTTTAATGACTGATGCTTTAACTGAAGTTTCTGCAATGTATCCTGATGTTCATTTTGGATTAATTGACTCAGTAGTAGAGGCTCCAAATGTAGTAAATGCTTTATTTGATGAACATGAAGGTTCTTTCTTAGTGGGTGTTGTAGCAGGTATGAGATCAGAAACAAATAAAGTAGGTTACATCGGTGGTATGGAAATGCCTCTTATTAAAAAGTTCGAAGCAGGTTATCGTGCTGGGGTAAAAGCTGTTAATCCTGATGCAGAAGTATATGTTGCATATACAGGTTCTTTTGACGATCCTCAAGCAGGTAAAGAGCTTGCTTTAACTCAGTTTGATCAAGGTGCAGATGTAATATATCATGCTTCTGGCGCATGTGGTATTGGTGTAATTAAAGCAGCTAATGAAAAAGGGTTATATGCAATAGGTGTTGACTCACCTCAATATCACCTAGCACCTGCAAATGTTTTAACCAGTATGATTAAAAGAGTAGATGTAGCTGTATATAATGAGGTTAAGAAACTATATGAAGGTAACTTTGAACCAGGTACACATGTATATGGTTTAGCTGATAATGGTGTAGGAATCTATCGTGAACAAGCTGAAAATATGCTGAGCGATGAAATATTAAATACTGTTGATAACTATAAACAAAAAATTATCGATGGCGAAATAACAGTTCCTACTCATCCAGATGAACTTTAATATCTTTAATTAAAAGTTCAGATAGATATAACAATACCCGGGATTTCCCGGGTATTTTATTTTGTAATACTTATATCTTTTATATATAATGTATATATAACTAATCTGAGAGGTGTAAAAAATGATATTAGCTGTTGATATTGGTAATTCAGATACTGTATTGGGTATTTATAATGATGAAAAGAGGATTAACCATTGGAGAGTTTCAACTGACTATAAAAAGACAGTTGATGAATATGGGATTTTATTAAATAATCTTTTTGCATTTGATAATATTGAAACTAATCAGATTAAGGGTATTATTATTTCAAGTGTTGTTCCCCAAGTAGTACAGGTCTTAAATCTAACTTCAATTAAGTACTTGAATTTAAAACCTATGATTGTAGGACCAGGTATAAAAACCGGTATGAATATCAGAATGGAAGATCCCAAACAGGTTGGTGCTGATCGGATAGTAAATGCTGTAGGAGGTTATCACAAATATGGTGGGCCTCTTATAATAGTAGATTTTGGTACAGCCACAACCTTTTGTTATATTTCAAAAAATGGTGATTATGAAGGGGGCTCAATTTCTCCAGGTATTGGGATATCAACTGATGCCTTATTTGAGCATGCTTCAAAATTACCAAGAGTTGAAATAGATAAACCAAAACAAGCTATTGGTAAAAGTACTGTACAGGGGACACAGTCTGGTATATTTTATGGTTTTGTTGGTCAAGTAGAAAAATTAATATCAACTTTTAAAAATGAAATCGAGGGGAATCCTAAAGTGATTGCAACAGGTGGCTATGCTGAGTTGATTGGTAACAATACAAAATATATAGATAAAATTGAATCTTTTCTAACTCTAGATGGTCTTAATTATATAGCAGAATTAAACGAAATAAAAAGGTGAAAAAAAGATGATTATAGGAAATAAAAAAATAAATCCACCGATAATAGTTGCTCCAATGGCCGGAATAACAGACTACCCATATCGCCAAATTTTAAGAGAAATGGGTGTAAAACTTATCTATAGTGAGATGGTATCTAGCAAAGGTTTAGTCTATGATTCTGAACGTACAAAAGAATTATTAGACTATAAGATTAGAGATAATGGATATATTAATATTCAAATTTTTGGCTCAGATAAAGAATACATAATTAAAGCAGCTAAGATTATTGAAAAAGACTATAAACCAGACTTTTTAGACTTAAATATAGGTTGTCCGGCTCCTAAAGTTGTTAAAAACGGTTCTGGAGCAGCCTTGATGAAAAAACCAAAAATATTAGAACAGATCTTAAAAGGGCTTAAAAAAGAACTTAATACACCTATAACGATTAAAATACGAAGTGGTTGGGATAAAAATCATATTAATGCAGTTCAAATTGCACAAATTGCTGAAAAAACAAAGATCAGTGCAGTAGTAATTCATGGTAGGTCAAGAGAACAGTTTTACTCAAATACTGTTAACTATGAAGTTATTAAGGAAGTTAAAGATTCAGTAAAGATACCAGTAATTGGTAATGGAGATATTGTAGATATAAAATCAGCTTTAAAAATGTATGAAAAAACAAACTGTGATGGTATTATGATTGGTCGAGGTATAAAAGGTAATCCTTGGTTAGTTAAGAGACTAATTAAATACTTTGATGATAGGATATATTTACCTAAACCATCTGTAGAACAAAAGATTGAAATGGCAGTATACCATCTAGAAAAGGCAATTGAATACTATGGTAAGGAGATTGCTGTTCCGAAAATGAGGAAACATATAAGTTGGTATCTAAAAGGTCTTAAAAATTCAACATATGTTAAAGATCATATTAATAAATTAAATGATGTTATGAAAATAAAATCAACATTATACCAATATAAAAAAGATTTGAAATAAAGAGAACTCGTTAGGAAAAGAGCTTCTCTTTTCTTGCTTTTTATTTAAGAAGATGTTAAAATTTGTATGTGCACAAATATGTGTACAGAAAGGAGACTCTTATGCAGTTTTATAGAATTGGAAATAAAGTAATAAATAGTAAGTATTTAGACAAAACAATAAAAAAAATACTAAAGTTAAGGCAAGCCGGCTATTCTCAGTCTAAAGTTGCCAAAGAATTAAAGCTTGAACGTTCTTTTATTTCCAGATTAGAAAGCATTGGTGAAGTAAGAAGAGGTAATAAAATTGCATTAGTTGGATTTCCTATTAAAAATAAGGAAGAAATTATTAATACTGCCAAAGAATTTGGTCTAGAATATATTTTTATATTAACTGAAGAAGAAAGATGGGACTTTATTAAAGAAAAATCTGGTTTAAAATTATTTGAAGATGTGATAGAAATTCTTGTAAAACTAAAAGAATATGATTTAACTATTTTTTTAGGTTCTGATATGAGATTAGATCTATTTGATAAATTATTAGATGGTAAAGTTATAGGAATGCAGATTGGAGAATCACCAATTAAAGAAGATATATATATTAATCCAGAAGAATTAAAAGATATACTTCATTCTTTTTAAATAAGATATGGGGGATTATGATGAAAAAAGTTATTAGTATTAGTCTAGGTTCTGATAAAAGAGATCATAAAGTAAAAACCAAATTTTTAGGAGAGCATTTTAGTATTGAGAGAAGAGGTACAAATGGTGATAAAAAAAAGGCTGCTCATTTGTTCTCAGAACTTGATGGTAATTATGATGCATTTGGACTGGGAGGAATTGATTTATCGATTAAGGTAGAGGATAATAAATATTACTTTAGAGATGCAAAAAAATTAATTAAAGGTGTTAAAAAAACACCAGTTGTGGATGGTTCTGGTTTAAAAAACACATTAGAAAGAATAGCTGTTAACTATCTTGTAGATACTCTAAATATAGATATAAGACAAAAAAAAGTATTGGTGACTTCAGCAATGGATAGATTTGGTATGGCTGAAGCATTTAATTTACATAATTCAGATCTAATTTATGGGGACTTAATATTTGGGCTAGGAATTCCGATTAGAATTAAATCACTTAAGGCTCTTAAGGTGTTAGCAAGTATTGTTGCACCTGTTGTTACTAAATTACCATTTGAACTTGTTTATCCAACGGGTAGTAAACAGGATAATTTTAAAGAAAGTGATGATAAATATAAAAAGTATTATGACGAAGCTGATATAATAGCAGGAGATTTTCATTACATAAAATCTCATTTACCCAAAAGAATTAATAATAAAATTATCTTGACAAACACTACTACTAAAAAGGACATTAAAGATCTTAAAAAAAGGGGAGCAAAGTCAATAATAACAACCACACCAAATTTAAATGGTAGAACGTTTGGCACTAATGTAATGGAAGCATTACTTATTACCATTATAGATAAAGATCCTAAGAACATCAGGATTGAAGACTATCTTGATCTGCTAAACAAACTTGACTTTAAACCCAATCATGTACCATTAAATGAAGAAAGGGTGAACATCAATGAATAGATTTGCTTTTATATTACACCCCCTTGGGTTTGATGATTTTTATAGGAAATTTGAATGGATGAAAAAACTACCAGAGGGGATGTTAAAAAAAGCTACAAAACATGCACCCCCTTTTAAAATCTCAAATATAGAAGGAATTAAGTCAAAAACTGGTAAAGAGATTAAAGGTTTCTTTTATGCATGCCCCTTAACCACTGAACAAATAATGAGTTTAGATCAAAACTATGTTATTGATAAAATTATAAAGTCTGTTAAAAAGGCCGAAGATTCAAAAGTTCAAATAGTTGGACTGGGATCTTTTACTTCTGTTGTTGGTGATAAAGGAATAAGCATAGCAAAAAAATCGAATGTAGCAATTACAACTGGTAATAGCTATACTATTGCTACTGCAGTAGAAGGTACTAAACTTGCTGCTCAAAAAATGGGTACAAGTTTAAAAGATGAAGGTATTTGTATTATTGGAGCAAATGGCTCAATTGGTAAAACTATTAGTAGAATAATAGCTAAAGATGTTGATAATATTATATTAGTAAGCAGAAACATGAAAAAACTTAAAAACTTAAAAAATATTATTTTAGAAGAAAATATAAATATAAATGTTGAAGTTACTGATAATATTGAACAAGCATTGGATAGATCAAAGATTATCATAACAGTAAGCGGTGCTGTCGAATCTATAATAGATCCTGCACAGATTAAAAGTGGTTCAGTTATATGTGATGTGGCAAGACCAAGGGATGTTGCTATAGAAGTAGGTAATAAACGTAATGATGTTTTAGTAATTGAAGGTGGTATTGTTCATATTCCAGGAGATGTAAATTTTAATTTTAATTTTGGTGTTACAGGCCAAAATGCCTATGCATGTATGGCAGAAACGATGTTATTGACTTTAGAAGATAAGTTTACAAACTATAGTCTGGGACCTGATATTGAAATAAAAAAAGTCAAAGAAACGACGAAAATGGCACAAAAGCATGGATTTAAACTTGCAGGTTTAAGGAGTTTTGGGAAGTTACTTTCTGAAGAAGATATTAAATCGATAAGGATGAATTCAAATTAATTATACTACCTAGGTAGTATAATTTTTTTTTGTAATCTAATAAATTTTAGAGGATTTCAACCCTAGTTGTTTAATCATATAATTAAGTAAAATAAAAATTACTATAAATAGTAACGAGGAGGAAAACCTTTGCGAAGAAAAGTCTTTACATTTTTTATTACATTAGCAATCTGGATTGTTTTTTCAGGCAGGATCACTGATGATGTAATATTTGTAGGACTAATTGCTTCTTTTATTACAACATGGCTTTATAGTGATTTATTATTTAGAAGTACAAATAGGAGAAAAAACTGGGCCTTTTATTTCAAAAAATTTTTCTATATTATTTTATTCATACCAGTTTTTTTCTATGAAGCCTTTATATCTGCTTTAAAAGTTTCAAAACATGTGTTTGAGAAAAAGCCAAGCTTTTCTCCAGGTATAGTAAAGGTTAAGACAACTCTTTGTAATGTTACAGCCTTAACTATACTTGCTAATCTTATAACATTGACCCCCGGAACTCTAACTGTCGATTTTGACATGAGAGAAAGGGCTTTTTTTATTCACTGGATAGATGTGACTACTGCAAAAGAAGCTGAAATGAGAAAACAAATTATTGAAAGATTTGAAGGTTGGTTAGAGGTGATTTTCCAATGATTATTACAATGGCTATTATTTTAGTAATACTTGCAATGATTAATTCATATAGATTAATTGTTGGTCCGACTATTACTGATAGACTAATTGCTGCAGATACAATAATCATTTTTATATCCCTTGTTATATTACTAATAGCTTTATATATCAATATAGAACTCTTAATTGATATAGTATTAGCTTATGCGATATTACTATTTGTAGATGTATTAATTTTTGCTAAATATTTTGAACATAAGGAGCTGTATAAATAATGGGAATAAGACTTATTATTGCATATATTTTTATGGGTGGAGCAATATTTTTTGCAATCGTAACAACTATTGGTTTGATCAGGTTTCCTGATGTTTATACTAGAATACATGCAAGTGCTGTTGTTTTAACAATTAGTGCTGTAATGTTATCCTTTGGTGTTGCTATCTATGTTTGGGAATTTTATTTAAGTATCAAAATAATGTTTGTTGGTTTAATATTTTTAATTACCAATCCTCTTGCGACCCACGCAATAGCGAGGGCTTCTTATCGCAGAAAAATTGCTTGTCCGGAAGTAAGGTCGGTAGATGATTACTCAAAATATTTGGGTAGGGATCGAGAATGATTATTTTAAAGTACTTACTTGTTATATTTTTAGTTACTACTGCTTACTTGGCGATATCATTTAAAGAAGAGTTAGTATCGATTATCTTTTTGTCGATATTTTCGATAATTTTAACAACCCTATATTTAATTCATAATGCTCCTGATGTTGCTTTAGCAGAAGCTGTGATCGGAGCAGGTCTAAATACAGCTATATTTATGACTGTAATTAGTCAGGTTAGGGAAGGTAAAAAAAGTATGTTTAGAGAGGATGATTAGATGTCAAAGGCAAAGCATATATTTGTAGTAATTGTACTTTCATTACTGGGGATAACTATGGTTATAAATTTAAATAAAATACCTGGTAATACTGATCAGATAAACTTTATTTACAGCCATATTACAAATAATGCAGTGTTAGAGACCGGCTCTTTAAACTTTGTTACTGCAATTTTATATGATTATAGAGCTTATGATTCATTAGGTGAAAGCACAATAATATTTGGGGCAGTTAGCGGAATAGTTTTATTACTTTCTAGAAAAACATTACCTGTATCTTCACACGGACTTTCTTTTATTGTTAAAAGAACATTTGGTATGTTAACTCCTTTTATATTTTTATTTAGTCTTTATATAATATCTCATGGTCACTTATCTCCAGGTGGAGGTTTTCAGGGTGGTGTAATTTTGGGAGCTATCTCAATTATATTTAGTATTGTTTATGGTAGTGAGTTTGATTTTAAAAGATATAGTCCAACTACTAAAACACTTTTAGAAACTGGTGGGGCATTACTTTTTATCGGATTAGGATTAGCAGGTATTATATTTGGAGGGTACTTCTTAGAAAATTTAAGGTTTTTAAATACAGAAATTGGTTCATTATTAAGTGCTGGTAGTATTCCTTTAATAAATACTGTTATTGGTTTTAAGATTGGTGCAGGTCTAGCTATTATTTTTTATTCTATGATTCAAAAGACTTTCAAAGAGGAGGATAAGCTATGATAAACCATATAGTATTTGTGATTATATTTTTACTTGGGTTTTATGCTATATTAGTTAAGAAAAACTTAATTAAGATGGTAATAGGTTTAAATATAATGGAAGGGGCAATTTTTTATTGGTTTATTTCTATTACTGATAAAGGTGACAAAATACCAATAGTAAATGGCCCATACTCCTCTGCATTAGTCAATGATCCAATCCCACAAGCTTTAATCTTAACAGGGATAGTTATTGGGGCAAGTACATCTGCTTTTTTATTAACATTAATAATTGAACTAAATAAGTTTACTGATAGTATCGATCCTGACAATTTGGGGAGGATGATAAAAGATTGAGTGTATCCCTCATATTATTAGTTATAGTGCCTTTGGGAACAGCCTTTTTAATTCCTTTTATTGATATATTTAGCAACAAAGCACGTAAGTACTTAATAGTAATTTCTACATTTTTAGAAGTTGCAATTATGGCGTTTATTATTGTTAGAAACTTTTTTAAAATTATGAATAATACTATGTTTTTAAAGTATTATTTAGGTAACTGGATTCCACCAATTGGCATTACTTTAAGTATGGATATGTTATCTATATTTTTTTCTACATTAATTTCAATATCTTTATTGTTTATTGTTATATATTCTATTGGTTTTATAGGACATCATGAAGGTAAATACTATGTTTTGCTATTTTTGATCTGGGCTTCAATGCAAGCTATTATACTAACAGGTGATATCTTCAATCTAGATGTGTTTTTAGAGTTAATGTTAATTACTTCAGCCCCATTGGTTGCCTTTAAAAGAAATAGGAATGGAACAGAAGCAGCTATCAAGTATATGTTTTATGGTTCAATAGGGGGTTTATTTATATTAATAAGTGTCATATTAATCTATTATAATCTTGGGACTTTAAACTTTGCTGATATTTCACAAAACTTTAATTCTCTTTCTTTATTTGTTCGAAAGTTAATAACAATCTTTTTTCTTTTAGGTATATTTATTAAAATGGGGATATTTCCATTTCATTTTTGGTTATCTAAAGCACATAGTGCCTGTCCAAGTTCGATTAGTGCACTTTTGTCTGGCGTAATTGTTAAGATATATCTTTATGTATTCATCAGAATAATTTGGAATGTTATAGGATTTAATACCTTACATGAAACTGGTCTAAATAAGGTAATATTTGTTTTAGCATTAATTTCAAGTATTGTTGGACATCTTTTTGCTTTATATGAAAAAGATGTAAAGAGGATGTTAGCTTACTCTACAATAGGTAATATTGGGATAATCTTAGCTGTATTAGTTATAAATACAAAGTTAGCCATCTTAGCAGGATTACTACATATAATGAGTCATCTTTTGATGAAGGTGTCATTATTTACAGCAACCGGATATCTATTACAGTTTACACCAGGCCACAAACTAAAAGATTTTAGAGGTGTGGCTTATAAAAATATCCCCATATTTGTTGGTTTCACTATAGTTGCAGGGGGTATGATTGGCTTGCCACCGATGATAGGTTTTGCAAGCAAATGGTATGTTTTAAAGGCTTTTATTGAAAACGGTAATTACCTTGGATCAATAGTAATAATTTTAGGTGGTATATTTGCTTTTGTCTATTATATTAGGTACATAATTTATGGATTTAGTAAAATAAGTATTGGACCTCCAGAGAGATTCAGATTAATCTTAAGTGTTTTTTATCGAGAGAGATTAGTAACAGATATAGCGATATTATTTGTGGTTTTTGTTATATTTAGTGGCTTTTTTTATAAACTGGTATTTAATCCATTAAATGGTGCAGTTGATGTTATTATCAATCCTTCTATCTATATTAGATCAATATTAGGAGGATAAATCCAGTAATTATAGGGGGATTAATAAAAGGGAATTTAAAAATAATAGTATTTATTATAATACCTCTATTTATTACTTTTTTAATCCTACTTATTGATATTAAAATAATGGTTTAAAAAAGGTTTTCATTGTTTTTTTAGTTTTATTAGAATTTTTATAAATACTTTTTGTTATGATAAAGAACTTTAATTAGATCATCAATGGTAGATTATTTTCAAGATATAATTTAGGTGGTTGGCTACCTTTAGTTGGTAGTATTATAGGTATACTTAATAGAGCCTTTTATAATCACCTTGGAGTGGTTTTTAACTTAATTGAAAACTCTCATATTTATAATAACTTAATTTTAGGGGGTTAAGGGTTTGTTAGAACTATTTTTAACATATTT
>JAIPEV010000026.1 GCA_021736965.1 Halanaerobiales bacterium
TATATATAGACCAATTAAACCGATTATTAGAAATGAAATACCTGCAAAGCTTTCTAAGATTGATAATGTTGTGTGGTTTAACTGATAGTCTCGATATGCTAAAAACTTAAGTAAGACTGCTGTTGCAATAACTGCTCCACCTTGAAAACCGCCTCCAGGGGTAAGATGACCATGGATAATAATGTATATACCCAAAAGAAACATTAAAGGGAAAAGTATTTTAACACCGGTTTGGATAATAAAAGAACTGTTATCTTTAAATTTAATATTTTTTTGATTGCCTCCTAAAACAAATGCTATTCCAGCTGCTGCTATAAATAGTACCGTTACTTCTCCTAATGTATCTAAAGCTCTATAGTTAGCAATGATTGATGTAACATAGTTAGCAGAACCACTTTCTAAGTTTGTAGATTTATTATAAATTACTTCATTGTTATCTGAATTTACAGATTTATCAATATAGTTTTGAGATACCCTATTTTCTAAATTTATTTGACCAAACTTTGGTATGTTAACTTTACCATCTGTATTTTGGATTAAGGTATTAAAAATAAAAAAACCTAATAAGATCACTAAAACAAGAGATAGATAGTCGCGAAATCTCATTAGTTACCACTTCCTTTTATCTTGATCAATGTAAATATAAAAATAGAGGTTGTGAGTCCTGCTCCAATTATTGCTTCAGTCATGGCTACATCAGGTGCTTTTAGTAAATACATTAAACCTGCTGCTATTAGACTTATAAAGCCAAGTGCTATTATTGAATTTAATAAATCTTCAAAGACTACTGCTGCAACTGCTCCTAAGATCATAAGAATAATCAAAATATAACCTATTAACATCATTTTTCATCACTACTTTCTTTTGTTACATACTTATCTTTATATTGATCAATTTGACTGGTTAATATCGGTTTGACACCACTTTTATAAGAAGATCTAGCAATACTATGACTTCCTATAGGATTTGTTAAGACAATAAACAATGCTATGATTAAGGTCTTTAAAAACCATTCTGGTTGAACTAGACCTACTCCAATTATTGCTGATAAAGCTCCAAGTGTAGTCGCTTTAGTTCCAGCCTGAATTCTGTTATATAGATCAGGCATACGTACTATCCCTAAGGAACCTAGTAATAAGAATATACTACCGATTAAGATTAATATATAGCCTAAAATACTTAAAATAATCATGAATTATCACCTTCTAGATAGCGAGATATTACAATTACACTAGTAAAGGAGAGAGCTGCAAAAACAAAAGATATATCTAAAAGTACTTTATTATCAAAAAACAAAGCTCCAATAACAAATGTTACTGATAAGACTGTTGTTAATGTATCTAATGCCACAACTCTATCCGGAGAAGATGGGCCTTTAAAAAAACGAAATGCACCTAAGATTATTGAAATAAATACTAAAATCAAGACAAAGTTTAACATCAGAACATCCCCTCCAAATGTTTTTCAAATTTATCTGAAATTATTTCTTTTTGTATTTTTTTGTCCTCACTTGAAAGATCAATCCAGTGAATATATAAGTTTTGATCCTTGACATCTAAGGTTAGTGTTCCTGGAGTTAAAGTAATTGAATTAGCTAAAAACAGTTTTGCGTATTCTGATTTTAGTTTGGTAGGAATTTTTACAATACCTGGATTTATAGGAAGTTTTGGATTGATCACCCTTTGGGCAACATCAATATTAGCTTTTACCATTTCAGTAATGAAGATAGGTATATAAGCAATGAATGATAATAATCTCTTTAATATATTATTATCACTTTTTTGTTGAGAAAAGCTTTTATATGTAAAAAGTGATAGAAAAAAAGATATTATAATACCTATCAATAATTCTTCTTGTTTTAGACTACTTGTATAGGCAGTCCAGAAAACTAGATAAATTAAAAATGTAGAAAGAAACTTTTTAAGATTCAATTATAGGCCTCCTTTGAAAGTGTGATATAGTTCACTTTAAATCAAATAAGTATCTTTATATCTAAATATTATGATATATTAATATAATTGTCAAATAATTTTTTATAATTAAATACAAAATATCTTGACTTAAATATCATTATTTCATAATATATAGATATAGAATTATATTAAGGAGGCTTTTTTGTGGAAAATATTCTAGATGAAATGCAACAAATTGAAGAAAAGGCAAGATTATTAAAAGCCATTTCACACCCAGTAAGACTCTGTGTTGTGAGGGGTCTTATGAAGAATGAGGGATATAATGTATCGAAAATACAGTCCTGTTTAGACATACCACAGTCTACCCTTTCACAACATTTAACAAAGTTAAAAGATTTAGATATTATTGAAGGGAAAAGAGATGGTGTTGAGATTAGATACTTTGTAAAAAATGATGAAATTAAAAAGATAATAGATACGATTTTCGAAAACAAATAATGCCTCCTTTTAAACAAGGAGGTTTTATTGTTTAATAAAATATTTAAACAATAAATCTTCTATCAACAAATGCAAAAGATATATTTTAAATGCAGGGAAAATAAAAAGATTATTGAACTATATAATTACAATAACAAACTATGATCAAAGTTATTTTTTTAAATGAATTATCACATAACTATTTATTCTTGCTACCTTGCTTTATTATAAGGGGAATATGACATTTAATTAAAGATTAAGGAGGTGGTAGGTTTTATACTTGAATCCTAATTAAATCAAAGGATTTAAGAGAATATAAAAAAGATCAAATGAGAATAAAAATATTAAAGGGGGATTTATAAATGAAGAAGAAAATTTTAATGTTTTCACTAGTGATGGTAATGTCATTACTATTAGTGGGAACTGCATTTGCTGCAGAAGTAAACTTTACAATACTACACACAAATGATACTCATGGTAGAATAGAAGAGGGTTCATATGCAGGAATGGGTTTTCCTAAGGTTTCTACATTAGTTAAAGATTATCGTAGTGAAGGTAATGTTTTACTTTTAGATGCAGGAGATACTTTTCATGGGCAAACAATTGTTAATCTAAATGAAGGTGAAGCAATTGTTGAGATTATGAATGAAATGGGTTATGATGCAATGACTTTAGGTAACCATGATTTTAACTTTGGTCAAGAAAGAATAAAAGAACTAGAAGAGTTGGCAGGGTTTGAAATAATTGTTTCAAATTTAAGTCCTAATTTAGTTAAACCATATATAATCAAAGATATTGAAGGAGTAAGTGTAGGAATTTTTGGACTAGCTACACCTGAAACATCTTATAAAACACACCCTAAGAATGTAGAGGGACTAACATTTGTTAATCCTTATGAGTCTGCAGCAGAGGTAGTATCTGAGCTTGAAGGGCAGGTTGATGTAATTATCGCCCTATCTCATTTAGGTTTATCAGAGGGAAGTAAATATACTTCTAGAGAATTAGCTGAAAAGGTAAATGGAATTGACATTATTATTGATGGTCACAGCCACCATGCTCTAGAAAATGGTTTAATGGTTAATCAAACATTAATTGCAATGGCGGGTGAATATGATAAGAACCTAGGTGTTGTAAGTGTTCAAATTGTTGATGGCACAATTGAAGAAAAAACTGCTAGTTTAGTTACAAAAGCAGATGCTGAAGATGTCAAAAAAGATTCAGCTATTGTTAATGTAATTGAAAAAATTAATGAACGCAACGAAGAAATCACATCAGCAGTCGTAGGTAAAGCAGCTGTTGAATTATTAGGAGAAAGAGAATATGTAAGAACTCAAGAGACTAACCTTGGTAACTTATTAACAGATGCAATGTTAGCAAAAACAGGTGCAGATGTTGCAATTACAAATGGTGGTGGAATTAGAGCTTCTATCAGTACAGGTAAAATTACTAAAGGTGATGTAATTACTGTTTTACCATTTGGTAATACAACAGTAGTAAAAAAGGTTACAGGAGCACAGTTATTAGATATAGTTGAACATGGTTTATCACAGTATCCAGCCCACGAAGGTTTATTCCCTCAAATAGCAGGTATGAAGGTATTATTTGATGGCTCAAGACCTGCCGGTGAAAGAGTTATTAAGCTATATGTTGATGGAAAACCAGTTGACTTTGATCAAAACTATGAGGTTGCAACTAATGACTTTATGGCTGCAGGTGGAGATGGATATCAAACATTTGGTGGGACAGAAACAGTCATAGAAGCAGAAGGACTTGAAGAAGTTCTAATGGAATATATTTCTACAAAAGGTACTGTAGCACCAAAGGTCGAAGGTAGAATTATTGAAGTTCAAAAAGAAGGAAATAACTATGTATATGAAGTAAAGGATGGAGATTATCTAGCCAAGATATCACAGCTGTTTAATGTAAAAATAGATTCTATAGTTAAAGCAAACAATATTGAAAGTCCTAATATGATATATGTAGGACAAAAATTGATGATACCTACTAAATAATTTCTATTTCAAAGATAATCACAAGGGTAGCTTAGTAGGCTACCCTTTTTTTGGTTATATATAATAAGATCAGCCTCAGGGGAACATTCTTAACGAGTAGTCATACAAAAAGTATGCTACAGGAGGTTTAAAAAAACTACCCTGGATATCTTTTGATATCATTTTATCAGGGACTTAGCCCAAAATTAAAGAAATTCGAAAAAATTGTTAACAAATTGTGGATATGCCGCTAATGTGGATAATGTGGACAATTAAAAAACAAATTGCCCACATTCACCACACCGCTTTTAAAAACTAAAAAACAAGTTTACCACATATCCACAATTACGACTATGACTACGGCTACTGATTTAAATAAATCAAGCCCGTCATAATTATTATATATTTATGGAGATCTATTAATGATCTCTAACCATATTATACGAGGAGGTAATATATATGGAATATTTAACTCAAATTAAAGATCTAGCAATACAGTATGGAATTAAACTCCTGATAGCATTAATAATTGTATATATTGGACTAAAGATTATAAAATATTTAGTTAAGCTATTTGAAAAGTCTTTTAAAAATAAAATTGAAAAAACATTAATGCATTTCTTAAAATCAGTAATTAAAGTATTATTAAATGTTTTATTAATCTTAACAGCAGCTTCTACGCTTGGAATTGAGATGACTTCATTTATTGCAGTTTTAGGTGCGATGTCGTTTGCAGTAGGTCTATCACTACAGGGAAGTTTAGCTAACTTTGCAGGTGGAGTATTAATTCTCTTATTTAAACCTTATGTTTCAGGGGATCTTATAGAGGCTGGAGGAAATAAGGGTACTGTAATAGAAATACAAATTCTATATACAGTTTTAAAAACACCGGATAATAAAAAGGTTATGATTCCTAATGGTAAATTATCTAATTCAGATATTACAAATTATTCAGCAAATGATTCAAGAAGAGTTGATTTGGTATTTGGAATCGGATATGATGATGATCTATTAAAAGCTAAAGAAATATTAAAAGAAATTATAGATAGTAATGAAATGGTATTAAAAGAACCAGCACCATTAATAAAAGTTGGGGGTTTAGCAGACAGCTCAGTTAACTTTGATGTGAAAATATGGTGTAAAACACCAAATTATTGGGATTTATACTATGATATGTTAGAAAAGGTTAAGTTAAGATTTGACGAGGAAGGTATCGGAATTCCTTATCCACAAATAGATATTCATTTGGATAAATAATGGAAACTAATATTAAGAGTAGTTTAAGTTAAACTACTCTTTTTTCAGTTTTAGAAAGAAATATATAGTATCCTATACCAGCTGTAAAGGCCAGAGCAGACCAAGTTAAATACATGATATGCCCTCCTAATTTATCAAATATTACTCCTCCAACCATGTTTCCAAATATACTTCCAAGACCAATATATACTGAGGTGAATACATTTTGAGCTGTAGCCTTAACTTCATCTTTTGTTACCTTATTTATGAAGTTTACACATGTGACATAAAAGAGCCCAAAAGATAAGCTGTGTAAGACTTGAGATCCTAAAAAGATACTTTTCATTGGAAATAATCCTAATAAGATCCATCTTATTACAAAGGCTGATGATGAAACAGCAAAGATGTGTTTGATCTTAAAACGATCTAATATTTTATCCGAAAAGATTAAAATTAGTATTTCACTAATTGAACCTACCATTTTAGTTAAACCAAACAAGCCTTCTTTCCCACCATATTCTAAGACATAAAGTGGGAAGTATGTTAGATTACCATTCATTGTAATTTGCATAAAAAATACGTATATCAAAAAAACAACAAATAGTTTATTTTTAAAGAGGTCACCAATATTTGCAAACCTCTTTTTATTATTATTATTTTCTTCAATACTTTGTTGGACTTTATTTTTAGGTAATTTGAAACTTATTAATAAAGTTATAAATAGAAGAAAAGAAATAACATAAAAAGTATTAGAAACATTTGTATTTTCAAAAAAGAAACCTAGCAATGGAACTAAAAGGGTATAACCAATTGATCCCCAGAGTCTATATCTACCATATCTATTTCCCTGATCTCCTAAGTAACTGAATAATAAATTATCATATAAAGGGCGTATTGGGTTTAAAAACAAAGCTAAAAGAACCATTAAAATAATTATAATAACAAGGTTGGAAGTCGCTAAAAACATAATACTAAATATCATTGCACCTACAACTGCCAGCTGTAGTATTTTTTTGTTAGCTTGTAGACTATCTGCAGCCATTCCCCAAAAGGGAAGGATTAGTAAGGCAACTCCTCTGGCTATAGAGTTAATTAAACCAATTTGAGTTGAAGTATATCCCAAATTGCTAAAATGTATATTAAAAAATGATTTAGATGCCATTGTCATATAGTATATAAAATTGAATACTTTAAAGTACATATAACATTTACTCCTTTCTATTAAAAGTTATATTATAAAAAAAAGATATCATAATACAAAAGATAATGCAATATTTAAGGCCTTCATTTGACAGAAGGCCTTAAATAGTTATCTTCTATTATCTAATACTTTTTTTACAGCTCTTTCAATACCTTCATATCCAGTACATCTACAAAGATTACTGCTCAACCATTCTTTTATAGTATTTTGATCTGGTAAATTATGTTTTTTTAATAAAGCATAAGCATTTACTATAAAACCAGAGGTGCAGTAACCACATTGAAAGCCATCTTTATCAATAAATGCTTTTTGAATTTCTGTATTTTTTAGTCCTTCAATAGTAATGATATCTTTATCATCCATTTCAACAGCTAATACCATACAAGATTTAATTGGTTTATCGTTAACTAAAATTGTACAAGCTCCACAGTCTCCATTTTCACAGCCTGGTTTAGGCCCTGTGAGGTCTACTTTTTCTCTAATTACGTTTAATAAAGTTTCATTTGGTTTTACAATAAGATTGAATGTTTCATCATTAATCTTTAAAGTAATTTCAGTATAGTTTTCATATTTTTTCATTAGTTAGCACCTCTCAGACATTCAAGACAGTCTCTTATAGTACTATCAAATAGCATTTCTTTATATTCTTTCCCAGCTCTTTGATTAGAATTAATAGCTCCAGGAAGATTATCTTTAATTTTTGTAATTTTTTGCTCATTATCTAAATCTTTATTACCCATTATTTTATCAATTTTGTTATTTCGAAAAGGAAAAGCAGATAGAGAACTAAATGCCACTTTAATATCGTCATTTTCTTTAATAGCAGCTATATGGATAATTGGGTAGTCTATATCACTTTGTTTAACCTTCCTATCTTGATAATAAGGGAGGTCAGCCTTATCTTTTCTTACAATAATTTGTAATAATAGTTCTCCTTTATTTAATTTCAATCTTTTATCAAACAGATCTGTGATTTTTCTAGTTTTAAAGCCATCTTTTCCAATAGTAGTTATTTTTGCATCAGTTACTAATAAAGGAAGTAATGCTTCTTTATAAGGGAGACGTCCGGTTAAATTTCCACCAAGTGTAATCTGGTTTCTTGTTGTATGATCGGCAATAACTTGAACAGACTTACTTAAAAGTGGAAAATAATTTTTCTCTGTGATTTGATTTAAATTAAGTGATGCTCCCAAAATGATTTTTTCTCCATTTATTTTATGTTCTCTACAAGCAGGTATATTATTGATATCAATCAAAGCATCGAAGTTAATCTTACCTTTTCTAGCATAAGTTACTAGTTCAGTTCCACCATTATAATAAAAAACATCTTTATTTTTATTTTCAAGTTCAATGTATTTATTATAAGCTTCCTTTGCATTATTTGCTTTATAGTAATCAAAATCGAAGCTAATCATTATTTTCACCTGCTTTCAATTCTTGATAAATTGACTCTGGTGTTAAAGGGAGTTTATTTATTTCTTTTCGAACTGCCCTTGATATTGCATTTGCTAAAGCTCCAGGTATCCCAATAACTCCCTGTTCACCTAAACCTCTGACACCATAGGGTCCATCTTTTTGTGGAGTTTCTATAAATTCGACATAATAATCTGGATGTTCACCATATCTTAAGATCTTATATTCTCTAAGATCTTCATTTTCTATTTGTTCTAAACTATTAAAATTGAATCCTTCACTTCGAGCAAAACTTAATCCCATTGCCATAGCTCCAGTTACTTGCCCTCTTGCTAAATCAGGATTGATTACCTTTCCAACATCCATTGTGGATGCTGCTTTAGTAATTTGATAAGAGAAATCTTTTAAATTCATTTTTATTTCTACAGCTTCAGCACCTAAAGTCCATTCCAGTCCAGGTCTTCCTTCTCCGGTTTCAGGATCCATACTTGAGAGTTTTCTTGCAATATAATTTCCTCTTCCAATAACTTGTCCACCGATTGCATTACCGTTGTCATATACATAGCCTAAACAAAGATCTTTGATCTCTACAAATATACCAGGTTCATCTGAAAGAAATACTTTCTCATATCCAACAGAAAGATCTTCTACAGGACATCTAAGTACAGTCGAAGCTAGATTTTTTAGTTGCTTTATGGCATCATCACAAGCTTTCATAGTTGCTTTCCCTGCCATCATGAGGCTTCTACTTGCAGCAGTAGCCCAGTCATGAGGAGAAGTTTGAGTATTAACATCATGTGTAACATGTACTTTTTCAATAGGCATCTTAAATTTTTCAGATACGATTTGTGCTAACCCAGTCTTTGTCCCTTGACCAATTTCTACAATTGCATTATTGAGATTTATACTACCATCATTATTAAATGTTAAGATGGCTCCTGCATCTGTATTTGTAGGCATTGCGGGTGACTTCCATAATAGTCCGATACCTTTTGTGATAACAGTATTGTCATCAACATGTTGATAAGCTCCTTGGTTCCAATCTATCATTTCTGCAGTTTTTTTAATACAGGCCTTTAGATCTCCTGTGTTATCATCCATAAGACTCTGGGTGGGAGTTGTATCACCTTTTTGTATTGCATTTTTTAACCTTAATTTAACAGGGTCGATATCTATTTTTTTTGCAAGAATATCTATACTTCTCTCAATAACATATCCTAATTCGATATGTCCAAATCCACGATAAGCTGTTGCAAATGGATGGTTTGTATATATACAGTAGGAATCACATTTTAAATTTTCTACTTTATATGGACCAGTTGCAGATATGGCTGCTGCTCTACTTACATTTACAGCATAGTCAGCATATGCTCCTGCATCAAAATAATAGTTCAGATCCATACCTAATATTTTACCGTCTTTGTTACTGGCAATTTTAACTTCGGCCTGCATTCCAATATGACCAGGTGAAGAGATAAGATCTTCTTCTCTAGTATTTACTACCTTAACTGGTTTACCGTTTACTGCTTTCGATAGAATATATGCTAAACCTTCCAGCTGAAGCCCAGCCTTTCCACCAAAACCTCCACCAATCGGAGGAGCTATAACATTGATTTTACCTGTTGGTATATTAAAATTGAATGCTAAAAGTTCTTTTACTACAAAAGGTGCCTGTGTAGTTGAATGTATGGTAACATCATCATTAGAATTTATTTCAGCGATGGCAGCCCTTGGTTCAATAGCGACATGGTCTCCAGGAGGAAATTCAAAACATTCACTTATTATAACCTCAGCATTATCAAATATAGTATCATAATTTCCTTTTCTAATTTTGGTATGATTGGCTATATTTGTACCTGGTTTAGGTATTACATCAGGTATATGGGTATATTTATCAAGATATTTATGTATAATTGGGGTATCATCCTTAATTGCTTGTAAAGGAGAGCTTACTGGTTTTAATTTTTTGTATTTAACTTTTATTTTATTAGCTGCATTAATTGCATCTTGTTTATTTTTTGCTATAACTGCGGCAATTGGTTCTCCATAATATCTTACTTTATCTACAGCAAGTGGTGGTTTATCACCTAGATATAGTCCCATCGGGTTTGGGTAGTCTTTACCTGTTATTATTTTTTTTACTCCCCTAGTATCTTGAGCTTCTTTAATATTAACCTCTAATATATCAGCATGAGGTTGTTTGCTGGTTACAATCGCTGTATGAAGGAGGCCTGTAAAACTATAATCATTAAGATATTTTTGTATACCACTGGTTTTATCTTCTCCATCAGATCTTTTTATTGATTTTTCTATAATAAAACTCATTTTTTCACCTCTTTCCTAATTAAAAATAGTTATTAATACTATATATTAAATAGAGATTATTAAATTCCTTCTATAATTATTAATTACTTAGTCAAGTTTTATATATTTGTTTAAAAGCCAACTTGATGATAAAATAAAGATACTAAAAGGGGGAAATTCGAGAAATGAATGGTGTAATCTCACTAGGAGAAGCATTTATTGACTTTATTCCTGTAGATAATAAGAATATGGTTTTTGAGAAAAATGCTGGAGGAGCACCTGCAAATGTGGCTGTTGCACTTTCTAGATTAGGTTCAAAGGTAACTTTTATATCCAAAATTGGAGATGATGTTTTAGGTAGATACCTTTATGATGTGTTAAAAAAAGAGGGAGTAAATCTAAATAGTTTAATTTTAACAAATGAAGCCAAAACAGGTCTATCTTTTGTAACTTTGGATAAAAAAGGAGATAGAAAATTTGACTTTTTTGGAGATAATAGTGCAGATAGATTATTAAATAAAGATGAAATAGATGAAGATATTTTTGAAGACTATAAAATATTTCATTTTGGTTCTATTTCTATGATAAATAATATTTCTAGAAAAGCAACACTTTATGCCCTAAGTATTGCTGAAAATAATAATATGGTAGTATCGTTTGATCCAAATTTGAGAAAAAGTTTGTGGAATGATCTTGAGAATGCAAAAAGAGTTATTAAGTCAGTACTGGGTAAAGTAAATATTTTAAAAGTTTCGAGAGAAGAGCTCCTGTTTTTAACTGGATTTAAAGATTTAAATAATAGTATTGATCAATTAAAAAATAAAAATATTATTGATATAATATTAATAACAGACGGAGCAAATGGAGTCTATCTGTATAAAGATGAATTAGTTCATATCCCTGCAGAAAAAGTAAATGTTGTAGACACAACAGGTGCTGGAGATGCCTTTGTTGCTGCTTTTTTAAACAGACTTGATCAAAATGATAATAATATTGAACAAATAGACAAAAAATCTCTTATTAAATACTGTAAGTTTGCTAACTTCTGTTCAGCCTATGTAATTAATAAAAAAGGTGCGATGTCTAATCTTCCATATCGAGAAGATGTACAAAGTATGTTTAAATAATATTATATAAGATAGTAAGTATTATTAATCTTTTTTAATAAAAGCGATGCTTTCAACATGTTTTGTATGAGGGAACATGTCAATAAGTTTTAAATCTTCAATATGGTAGTTATTATAGAGTAATTTTTTAATATCTTGAGCTTGAGTTTTTGGATTACAGGACACATATATAATATGATCAGGTACAGCTTTTACAATACTTTTTATAACTTCAGAATGTAGGCCTGGCCTTGGTGGGTCTACAATTACTGTGTTTGCATTTATTTTTTGTTTATTTAATATATCTTTTACATCACCTTGAATAAAATTACAGTTATCAATACTATTAATATTAAGGTTTTCTTTTGCATGTTCAACTGAGTTTTTATTAATTTCTATGCCTGTTACATTTTCTACATATGGTGAGATAAGTTGTGATATTGAACCTGTACCAGAATAAAGATCAAAAACATTTTCTATATTTTGATTTTCAAGATAATTAATTATTCTACTATAGTGTTTTTCAGCTGCTTTTGTATTTACTTGAAAAAAGGATAAAGAACTAACTTTGAACTTCATATTCAGTAATTTTTCATAAAAGTAGTTTCTGCCATAGTAAATATTGTATGAATCGGTTTTAACTGCATCTGCATAATCGTCGTTTGTTGTATGAATAAAGCCTACTAAATCATCTTTAAAATTGGTATTAGTTATTTGTTTAATCAGTTTAGTTAAGTCTGGTGATTTTTGAGATGTTGTGATCAAATTAATTAAAATTTCACCGGTATTGATTCCCTTCCTAATCTTTAGATTTCTTAGATATCCTTTTTTGGTCATAATGTGGTATTTTTTTAAATCTGTGTTTCTAAAGTATTCAATCATAATTTCTATAATTTTTCTAAAGTCTTGGTCAATAAGATAACAACCATCAATCGTTACAACATCATATTTTTTTCCTCTCAAATGCATTCCTAGTTGTAGTTTTCCACCTTTTTTAAGGTCACCAAAACTTAATTCCATATTATTTCTGTATTCATAAATAATTGGACTTTCAATAACTTCAGAAAGAGGAAACTCCATAATTTCATTATCTAAAAAGTATTTTTTTACCATTTCAGTTTTTTGTTCTAGCTGTTGATTGTATTTCATGTCTAAAGTTCTACATCCACCACATAAATCATAATGATCACAAATATTTATATCTTCTGAATATTTAAACTCCATAATGAACAACCTCCAATATGATTACTCTTTAGTTATTAATTCAATATTATAAGAGATAATCCTTTATAATAAGATATTTCCAGGGAGAAAAGCCTTATTGTTGCATTATTTGGATCTTTATATTATAATAATAACATAAACCTGATATAAACAGTCAGAATTAGAAAAAGGGGGTAATAAATATGTACAAAAATATAAATATAGGTGCTAATATGATTGTTTTAGTTCTAATAGGCGTTTTTTCAATCTTAACTATATTTACAGGAAGCATCTCTGCCCAGGATGAATACAAGATGGCTGCAGTTTTACCAGGTTCAATACAGGATGCTGACTGGAATACAATAGGTTACAATGCTTTACAAGAAGTTAATCAGAACCTTAAAATAGAAGTAGCTTACTCAGAACAAATAGCAGTACCAGATGTATCAAGAGTAATAAGAGAATATATAGATTTAGGATATAATATCCTATGGATACATGGTACTCAGTTTAATAGTGCTGTTTTTGATTTAGCTGATCAATATAAAGATGTTGTATTTATTATTGAACAAGATACACCCTTAGATGGTCAATACGATAATATCTTTAGGATTAAAAGAAATTACTATATAGGTCATTATGTTATCGGTGCACTAGCAAGTGAAGTTACAGAAACTAAAAATATAGGATTTGTTGGAGGCTTAGAAATATCATGGACTATTGGTGTAGTAAATGCTATTCAGCAGGCTATTGCAGAGCATAATCCAGATGTAGACTTTGACTATATATATGTTGGAAGTTTTAATGACCCCTTAAAAACAAAGCAAGCTACAGAGTCTTTGATTAATAAAGGTGTTGATATTATAATAAGTGGTGTCAACTTAGGAAACTATGGTATGTTTAGAGCAATTGAGGATAATAATAATCAAGTTTATGTTACAAGCTTGTATACGGACAAATATGAACTATCACCTGAACATTTCTTGACTTCTGATATGTTTAACTATAATGATCTAATTATTAAGATAGTAAATGATATTGTAAATAATAATGTAAAAAGTGCTTTTTACAATATGAAGTATGGTCAAGATGAAGATCGTTATCTAAAATATCCTGTTATCAATGTTTCTACAGATATAAATCATTGGATAAAAGAAATTGCAGATAAAGTAGCAGAACAAGAAATAATAGTAGAAGAAAAACTAGATGAGATTAGATAAAATTAATGAAGGGGATTAATGATTGTGTAAAGTTTCGGTAGGAAGAAGGAATTCCAGACATAAATAAACAATAGAGACCTCATAACCCAATCAAAGGAGTGAGATCTCTATATCAGATATT
>JAIPEV010000027.1 GCA_021736965.1 Halanaerobiales bacterium
TTATATATTCAATAAAAGAACATATAAACCTTTTATGAAGAAATTGTACTTTTAACTTGCATATAAAATATGCACTTATTATATTTAACTACTAAATGTTTTAAAACTTTTTTTTACTTTCTAATTAGATTAATCCTTAAAAAAATATAGAAAAATTTCAAGATCTATATAAAAAATACCAAAACAACTAAGATCTATTAGAAATTATTTTTCTATTTAAATATTTTTATAATAAATATCATTTTATTTTATATTGAATATAATCAGGGATACATTATAATCAACATATCCCTTTATTAAAATGATTATAAAATTTTTTAAAGTTTACTCCTTGTTTTCTATAATTCTTGTTTGAATTTTACATAAGAGTTCCTGAAAAAACTTGCCAAGCAAGAGCTGACTTTGCAACTAAGCTTAAAATAATATATACTTTTTCTCCATAAAGATAATCTTCCCATGGTCCAACTTTCTTATATTGGAGCAACTGATTAATCGCAAAAATATTAAAAAATACAAATAGAGATACAAATATCCCAATGACAAAAGCAGGTACACCCACAGGAGATTTGTTAACTGCTGTAATTAATCTAATGAAGATAGTAATCCAGGGTGCAATTCCTGCTATACAACCAAAGATAAAAGGAGTCCAAACTACTTTTTTTGTTTTTTGATTATATAACTCCATCATCCAACCAAAGAATATCATCGAAGCATTAACAATAAATAATAATACTAATACACCAAGATCTGTAATCCCTACTAACATAGCAATGATTATTATCATCAAAGAACTACTTAAAGAATACTCAATCCAACGAGCCCTGTTAATATTATTTTTTAAATTATTGAGATACCATTGATAGGCAAAGGTAGAAACTGCAAAGTGAGCTATAGAAGATAAAAACATAAATAATGCCACAAACAAACCTAATCTAATATCAAACATAGCTTCAGTTCCCATTTTAGTTGTACCTGGGGGACCCATCATATAGGTGCTATTTACTGTAATTATAAAGTCAGTACTTAACCATACCATTAATATAGCCTGTATTAAATGTATAAAACCCACAATTATATTAAATCTTTTTAAACCTTTAAATTTAATACTACTGTTCACTTTTTCAACCTCCCTCTTGTTATTTAGATTAGCTCTTAAATACTCGTTCATTATCTATTTGTATATATATCATAAATATCCTTCAGTTTTAAAAAATATAGTTGATAATCAAGGTGGCTATTTATTAATTATGATGTGATAGATTTAAGATGATGCATGATTTACTGTATAAAATATAAGTTAAAGTTTTATTATTTTTAATAGTAATAGTTTTTTCAAACTATGGATTATAATACTCTTTTTAAAAAAGGAATACTATAACCTGAATTCGGAAAGTAGCAATAAAAAATAAAATCACAGACCATTTTTAGATAAAATGTCCTGAATGTTAATTCATAATTTCTAATTTGAACTATTAATTTGAATTTACATATGCTTTTTCTTCAATTACTCATTTTTAGGGTATAGAACCCCTGTGGGTTTTGTTTTTGTGATCTTTGATACTGATATGATAGATAGGTTTCTATCAAGTACTAAAATAACACTGCCGGAAAGCAAACATAAAAAGGCGATCCTTTATATTTCCAATTATATCTTGAAGATAATCCAAATCCGGAAGACGAACTGTATATTTGCGGCCTCCTTTTTTGACAATATTTGCTGGTATGTTAATAAAGATTCTTCTGATAGTACGAATACTGGCCTTCATTAAACCAGCTGGTAATAGAGCCTGTTTAAACCAGTTAAAGATATTGTAAGCAATAGCTTTAATAATGATGTCTATATAATTTTTTAAAAACTTTTTCTGACTGTTGTTATCAACTGCAAAACCATTTTTGATTTCTTCTATCTTGTTTTCTATAATGGCTCTTTGATTGTAACGGTGCCAACAATCTTCAGGGTTGATATCTTCTTGAAGATTAGTTACAATAGCCTGATAGCTATAGATAGCACCTAAACCAGGTAAAGACATCTGATCTTCGTTACTAGGTTCAACTAATTTTTCATGACGGATGAAGATAAATCTTCTGTCATGTTTCCAGCTATCTAAATGGTATTTTTTTTCTGCTACATAGTAACCGTTGCCCACATAATGCCATTTATCTTCCGGTAGGGAGAGAGCCCGTCTTTTTAAAGAACTATACATTTTACCCTTAATTAAGTACTTGATTTGATTGCTTTCAAGCCACTCAAAGTTATCTTCGGAGAAGAACCCTTTATCAGCCAGGATACCTTTAAGTACAGTGTTTTTGGGTAAATTATCGATAGTCTCTTTTAAAAAACCAAGAAATTGTCCGTTGCTGTGGACTTTTCCAGGATAAAGGTTTATATTCACCAATTCATCGCCATCTTGAATGAAAGCGACCTTTATTTTATAGGAGTTTGCTCCCTTTCTTTTGGGGTTATAACCACTGCTGCCTTTTTGTTGTTGACCGTAGAGAACAGAAACAGTGTCATCGACACTGATCCAAACTTCACGGGGACCATCCAGTTGGGACATTTTTGCTAAAAGAGAGTTCATAACTTCTTTCAATTCATTAATATTATGAACATCTATTTTATCTAAGACCTTACGAACTGTACTTTCTTCAGGTAAAGTGTTGTTACCTTTAATTCTTAAAAACCCGGGATCATGCAATAGATCATTGTAGTGTAAAAAAGAGTGTTTACCGACAAGATTAGAATCTATTATATGATCGATAATATCAAAGTCGGAATACTGAATATTATCAGCACGGTTAAAGTTTACATATTTTTTTATATCAACTTCTAAATCAATAAAATCCTTAAATCGATCTAGGCATACAAAGTTGCCAAAGGCAGTTACGGTATCATTATCAAAGGAAAAATCAGGCAGTTTAGATAAATAGGCTTTATACTTTTTATTGGCTTGAACATTTAAAATTTTCTTTTCTTTTAAAATGAGTGAATTAAACTCTTGACTTTCAGGTAAATTTTCAGGTATCATAGTAGTAGAGAGCTCCTTTCTTTAATGGTTTTGCTACTATTATGATATCAAAAAGGAGCTCTTTTTTCTATATTTATTGGAAGAAATACTTCCAAAGATTAAATTTATTTTTATTGTTATGACAGGTATTAAATTTGTTTTGTATTTTTACTTTCCGAATTCAGGTATAAATTTTATTTAAATAAATATATAGAATCAAAGATAAAAAGATTTTTTTACCCATAAAATAAACAACTAATTTTTTTTGAAAATGAAATTATCCTTTTTAAAAAAACAAATATTTTAGAGGTTGAAAGCAAAAAAATAATAAGTAGAGGAGGAAAATTATGAAAGGGTATTTAATAAATTTCTGGAAAATATTCGTTGCTGGATTCTTATTAATGAGTTTGATAATTTGTTCAAGTGGTATAGTATTTGCTGCACCAGATGCAGCGGAAATATTACAGCAAGAACCCTCAGTTAACGATTTCCCTGAAGAAAATGCAGTAATTATGCTGGATAAAACAATTACTGAATTAACAGAAGAAGGCAAAATTATTACAGAATATAAAGCAAGAATTAAGGTTTTTACAAGACACGGAAGAAAAGAATATGGAGAAATCAGAATTCCTTTTAGTTCTGAATTATCCAATGTAGAATTAAATTATGCTAGAACTATAAACCAGGATGGTTCGGTAACTAAACCTGATAAGGAAGCTATCAGAGTAAATACACATCCACTTGCCAAAGGGGCTCCTATGTATTCAGATATTAAGATAAAAACTATTAGTATGCCAGCTCTGAAAAATGATTCCATTATTGACTATTCTTATACAAGAACCAGTAAAACATTGATGGAAGATAGTTTGTTTAGCCAATGGTATTTTAAAACTTCAGCTCCTGTTCTTACTTCTGAATATACGGTAAAAATTCCAGCAGAAAAAGAGTTAAGTTTTAAGAGCATTAATGGAAACCATGAGCCAAAATTTGAAAAAAAAGATGGTAAAAAAGTTTATAGATGGCATCAAAAAGATCTAGATAAAATTTATAATGAAGCTGGCCGACCATCTATTAATATTTTGAGCCCAAAATTAATAATTTCCACAGAAAAAGACTGGCAAGTAATTGCAGAATGGTATGGAAAATTAATAGATGAAAAAAATGAACCGGATTTAGAGATAAAAAACAAAGTAGAAGAGATTGTTGAAGGATTGGAATCTGAGGAAGAAAAAATTGCTAAGATATTTGATTTTGTAGCTACAAAGATACGTTATGTTGCTCTAGAATTTGGCCTTGGAAAGGTTCAACCTTATTCTGTCAATAAAACTTTCAAAAATAAGTATGGAGACTGTAAAGACCAGGCTTCTTTACTGGCAACTATGTTAAGAGAAGCCGGAATAGATGCCTATTTAACCTTAATTAAAGCCGGTCAAGCAAAGAAAACATATTTTGAAGGTCCGGCAACTCTTGGCGGCTTTAACCATGCTATTACTGCAGTTAATTTAGAGAATTCAGAAAATTTTATATTCCTTGATCCCACCTGTGATGTCTGTAATTGGGAGTATCTACCTGATCAAAATAGAGGAAGACAAGTTATGATAATTAAAGATAGAAAAGGAATAATAACAGAAACCCCACCCTATAAATATAAAGAAAATAAAGTTAAGACTGAGATGGAAGTAGAAATTAATAAAAAAGGAGATATTGAAGTAACAATTGATATGGAGCCTGATGGTAAATGGGCCTATGTCTATAGATCACTTTTTCAAAGTTATGATAAAAGTGAAAAAAGAAAGTTGTTTCAGCAGATATTAAGCCAGCATATCTCGGCTGCTAAATTGGGAGATATAGAACACTCTGATCCAGAAGATAACTTCTCACCCTTTACTTTACATCTAACATACAAAAAAGCAGGATATGCTACTCAAACTGCCGGAATGACTATTTTTAAAGTACCTAATTCATTACGGATTCCCTTTTCCCAAAATTTTAGTTATTATACTAGTAAAGAAGCGGGAAAAAGAAAATATCCTGTTTTAATGACACCTGCCACATATAATGACAGGATTGTGATAAATATACCTGAAGACACAGAGGTGAAATTGCCGGAGAAAAAAAATATAGAAAATAATATAGCTGCTTTCAGTTCTTCTTACAGTAAAGAAGAGAAAAAGATTATTATAACAAGAAAGTTCCAGATCAAAACAAATATGTTGGATGTAAATAAGTCCTATAAACAGGGTAAACAGGTTATTAACGTAATGAGATCTGATGAAGAAGAAAAAATTGTACTTGATTAAAACTTTATGAAATTTATAGCCCCGTTTTAGTAGTTGTGCTTCTGGCGGGGCTGATTTATTATTACTGTGATAATATTTAAAATAACCAATTAAATCAAACTGAACCTTAGAAAAATAAAAATGGCACGGGCAGGAGGACTTGAACCCCCAACACCAAGATTTGGAGTCTTGTGCTCTACCAAATTGAGCTATACCCGTGTGTCAGAATATAAATAATTTTATTTTTGGTGGAGGTGGTGGGAATCGAACCCACGTACTATATAATTCATCCTTTAAGCGCCTACGATCGTAGTTTGTTATTTGCTTTCGCTATATAAGCTCCAACAAACAGGATCTTATATAACTAGACTGTTAATGTCCCATTTTCTTACAGTCATCAGAAAATGGTGAGCCTGCTAATTATGACACTTGAACGACATCACAGACAAATGACGAACAAGCGTTAGCAGCTTATGCAGCCGCTAAAGTTACGTTATTATCGTTTGCAGATAATTTTAATTATCCAGTGTTTTACGAGTGAAAGGAGCTCCTCGGACCGCTCTTAAAGGATTCACCATACAGGCGAAACCAAGACACCCCCAATAAGGGTTTCTTTTTTACAGCAATTAATATTATAAACTATATTTCCCCTGTTGTCAAACATCATAAGCCGAATAATATCAACAAAATTTTTGCTTATTATCAACTTTTAATTACATTATTTTTACTAGTTTTCAACATAGTAATTCATTAACTTATCAGCAAATTCAGCCTTAAATTTTAGTAATCCATCTTCTGGAATTTGTTGGAGCTGCTCTCTTGTAAGATCAATTTCAATGCTTTGATATGGTAACCATACAATACGCAACCATTTACGATAAGTTTTTAACTCAAAATTTAAGTTTTCTAAGTTATAGGTTGAATATCCCGGTGCAAAAGTACTGCTTTTATTGGAACCATAAGATACCTCTACTTTATAATCAGGATTTATACTTGCCATCTGTAAATTAATCTTATCATTATTGTTGTAGATATTAACTAATATATTTTTGTTTGAATATTTATTTTCAGTGATAGTAATTTTGTTTCCGCCATTGTAAGTTAAAGCAAAACTAATAACTAAGACTATTATTATTAATACAAATATAATATAGTTAAACTGTTTTACCACAAATACCACTTCCTTTCATAAGAATTAAACTGCTAATTGAGTGTCTTGTTAATAATCATCCGCTGATATTGGTCTTTATCATACCAAAACTTCAACTTGTTTATCTTGATTTCAATATCAGGTAATACTCCTCTTTTATTATCAAACCCAGCTGGTCTTAAAAAATATTTATATGATATTCCAAAGGGTAAGTTAGAGTTAGGTAATCTACCAGATATCATATCTCCATAGCTTGATGCTAAACCACCGGTTTCTTCTCCTATTATAGTTCCAATACCATAATCTTTAATAATAGCAGCAAAGTCTGTAGCTGTAGAAAAGGTATAATCGGCAGTAATTAAATAAATATTACCCTTAAATCTTAGCTCATTATCCTTTGGTTGGATCTTATTTGACTTAAAAAATATCAAGTTATCTTCATTCATTTTTAGTTGGTAATAAATTTTAATAAAGATATTAGATCTATCTTTAAAAGCATAATTAGAATACTTCATCGTAACTTGATTAAATAATGAATAAGGTTTATCATATATATAATCAACAAGATACTTTGCTAAATCTGTATTCCCACCACCGTTTTCACTAAGATCTATAAAAAGATTGTTAATTTTTCTTTTATTAATTTCTTCAAAGTACTTATCGATCTCTACTTTAAATTCTTCTTTAAGAGAACCATTAAAAGTATTGATCGTTAAATAAGCAGTATTTTTAATTGGAAAATCCAATTTCCAGTTTTCTCTTTGTTTTTTACTTCTCTGAATGTCATATATTTCTTTTGTAATTCCTTTAACTTCCAAGCTGTATCCTTTACCTTTCTTATCTTTTAACTTTAGTTGATAAGAACCTTCAAAATTATAAACTGCCCATAAGTAAATTGAGAAAGCTTTTTCAATTCTCGCATAAGCTAAGCTATCATTCTCACTACTTATCATTTTTTTAATCTCAGAAAGAATCTTATTAATCTCTATTCCATTAACTGCAAGTACTTTTGTACCTTTTTCAATATCCTGTACAGTATAACTTTTTTTAATTAAAACCTCTTTGTTAATAATCCTAATATCAAGAGGTAATAGTCTTTGCTTATTTTGGTCAAGATTAATTAATTCACTGTTAAAGCTAAGAATTGTATGACCATCTTTAAAAGAAGCTACAAAGGGAGCAAAAAGTCTGTATATTTCAATTGCAGTCCATCTTTCTTTTTTATATAGTTTATCTTTAATATCATTAACCATATTGTCTGCTTTAGATTTATCAAGTTCAAAATAAAGGTTAGGATGTACCTCTTTAAGTCTATTAACTAAAAAATCTAAATCTTGAACTGCTTTTTTATTACTGATAGTATCTTCTGAAAGTACATTAATACTAAAAAATAATACAATGATTAACAATAAAGTTATTAATAGACCTTTCCTCACTGTTATACCTCCATCATATCACTAAACATTAAATAAAAAGTTACAAACATCTCCATCTCTAACAATATAACTCTTTCCTTCTAAACGTAAATTACCTTTATCTCGGGCTTTACTTAATGAACCATCTACAATTAGACTGCTGAAATCCACCACTTCCGCCCTGATAAAACCTCTTTCAAGATCGGTATGAATCTTACCAGCTGCCTGTGGAGCATTTGAACCTCTTTTTACGGGCCATGCCCTGACTTCATCATCACCAGCAGTTAAAAACACTATCAGATCTAATAACTTATAGCTCGTTTTAATTAACTTATCTAAGCCTGTAACTTTAATCCCCAGTTCATTTAAAAACTCTTTTCTTTCTTCTCCAATTAATTCAGCAATCTCTGATTCTATTTTTGCACTAACTGTTATAAAATCACCAGATTGATTTTTTAGATAAGATTTAAGTTCTCTAACATATCTATTTTCTATATTATTTAGATAATCTTTTTCATTTACATTACAGACATATATAATCGGCTTTGCTGTTAAAAGTTTTAAGTTTTTAATTATTCTCTCTGTATACACATTTCTTTCAATTTCTCTAATATTTGTTCCTTGTTCTAGATAATCTAGTAGTCTTTTTAACTCTTTAAGTTCTTTGATACTTTCTTGATCTTTAGACTTAGCATTCTTTTCAACCTTTATTATTTTTCTTGTAATAGTTTCCAGATCAGCAAATATTAACTCTGTATTTATGATTTCTATATCTCTGACCGGGTTAATATCACCTTCTACATGTGTGATATTATGATCTGTAAAGCTTCTTATAACCTGAGCAATTGCATCTACTTCTCTTATATGTGAAAGGAATCTATTACCCAACCCTTCTCCTTTACTTGCTCCTTTAACTAAACCTGCAATATCTACAAACTCAATAGTTGCATGTGTTTTCTTTTTAGGGCTATATATACTATTTAGTCTGTCCAGTCTTTGATCTGGTACTTCTACAACACCTATATTTGGATCAATTGTACAGAATGGATAGTTCTCTGCTGCCACCCGTACATTTGTTAAGGCATTAAATAATGTTGACTTCCCAACATTGGGAAGACCTATAATTCCAATTTGCATCTAGTGTTACACTCCTTCTCTTAAATAAAATTTTCTGTCTTTCTTTATACACCAAATGCAATTATACACTATTTTTTATAAAAAGCAAAGTAAATCATTACCGTTTAATAGATTGACTCTTCATATTAATATGATCTAACCACTCTTTAAAGTCAGTAAATCTATTTTTTGTTTCTTTATATCCTCTATTATATAACTTAGTAATATCTTTTTGGTTGCTTTCAAGGCCAGTCATCCATAACTTCTTATTTGGTCTAAATACAAAAACCTTACCTTCATTTTCTAACCTATCTATTAGATCGAGACATTTATTATACTCAATATATCTATTTCTCAATTTTTTTACTAAGGCTGGGTATTCCTTTAAAAGTAGTTTTAAAAAAACACTTGAACGCTTTCTGCTCAATCTATTTCCTTTGTTTTTAGTTAATACTAATACATTGTACTGATTACCATCTTTCATTGATTTTTTTAAAGGAATAGGATCAGCAATTCCTCCATCATAATAATAATCTCCATTTATATAAACAGGTTTTGATATTAAAGGTATACTGCTTGATGCCCTTAATACTTTTTTAACTATAAAATGAGGGTTGTGATTATCTGAATCAAAATATACTGCTTCTGCGGTATTACTACTTGTTACTGCCACCTTGAACTTAATTGATGATTTTTCAAAAGTATCATAATCAAAAGGAATAATTTGATCTGGAACCTCTCTAAACAAAAAATCCATTCCAAAATAATTTCCCTCTTTAATTAAATTTTTGATACCTACGAACCTATCATCATCAACTATCTTTAAAAATATTTCCTTATTTCTTTCCCTTTGATTTGAAATATAGTTTGCACCATTATTAGCTCCAGCAGATACTCCTATAATATAATCAAACCCAATATTATTTTTCATCAAATAGTCTAATACTCCTGCTGTATAAGCTCCTCGCATTCCACCGCCTTCCAGCACAAGTCCCAGTTTTTTATCCATCCAGTGATCCCCATCCTCTTTTTAAAAAATAGATCAATTAACTTAAAACACCATATACTTTTTAAGAAATACTTATATATAAATATTAAAGGTCAATAATAAGATCAATATCCTTATCTAAATACTTTTAATGATTTTTTAATATCTTAATCAATCAAATATCTATACCCAATACATATTCTTGGTTTTAAGGTATCATTATCTTCAATTATATTGAGATTATTTTTAACCCTTTGATAGTCTTCAATCTTACATTCTCCTCTTAAGTTCCAGCAGTTAAAACCTTTATCTTTCAAATCTCTTTTTAACCTTTTATCGGGTTTTATACTGAACTGCCAGTGCCTTTCTATTTCTTCCATACCTAACTTCTCATAGTATTTTTGAGCTTTTTTATCCTGCGAAAACCAGATACTTTGGTTTATTTGATACTTATTTTTTAATATCTGATGGGTCTCATTGATTAATCTTTTTCCTAGACCAAACCCACGATAATCACGATGAACACCAAACTCCCAGACAAAACCATAGTCATCATCTACCATATCTATCAGATCTGAATTGATTTCAGTAGTTATAAATCCTATTATATCATCTTCTTTTTCAATAATCAGATCAATAATATCATTTTGATAACTAGGCTTTTTATGTAAAACAGTCCACCAGGCATAAGAATCAACCATTACAGTTGCATGCAGATCAAGCCATTTTAATTCATCTTCTTTTTTATACTCTCTAACTATATATTCAGACATACTTATCATCCTTTTAGATCAGTCATTATCTTAAATAATTATTTTATTTATTATACCTTTCTTCCCATACCTCTCTCATAATAATATCCTTTTTGCTTTTAAGACGATCAGTCGCTAATATTCCATATAGATGATCAATTTCATGTTGAAATAGTTCTGATAAATCATCTTCAAAAATCTTTATATATTGATTCCCTTTGATATCCTGATATTTGACCTTTATTCTTTTAGCCCTTTCGATCTTTACAAAAAAACTAACCTTAAAACTAAAACAACTATCCCATACTTGAAAGGTTTCACTACTTTTTTCAACTATTTCTGGATTAACCATTAATATTTCGTGATCTTTATTAAAGTATACTATTTTTTGATGTACTCCAATCTGAGGAGCAGCAATAGCACGCCCAATTTTAAATCTTTTTTGAAAATCTTTTAAAGTATCCCTTAGATCATTTACAGTCTTCACTAATTGATCATCAAATTTTTTAACTCCTACTGATTTTTTTCTTAGGATATCACTACCTAATTGATATATTTTTTTAACTGCCATCTCTACCATCCCTTAGTACATATTTATTTTAACTGTTTTTTATTATCCAGTTCTTTGCAAAGTCTACTGCTTTTCTTTGATTAAATAACTTAGTCTCTGCCTGGCCAACTTTACTTTTTTTGACATTATGATACTTTTCAAAATCAGATCCGATCTGATTAAACTGATCTTCATCAAAAACTATATCTTTAAACTCTTTCCATACCCTTTTACCATTAACTAAAACTGGAGCTCCATTTTTAAACTCTTCTTTTTTTTGAGATAAGATCTCTGATAGATGAAAGGAGGTATTCCGATCATAATTCACCCCTAATAAAAGAATACTACCATCTAGTTCATATACCTTGCCAAGAGGAGAGTTTGTTCCAAACCCATAATCTAAACCATGCTCTTTGGTTATATAGTCAGAATCTTTACCCCGGGCTGTAAATGAAAAGGCAGGGTGGTAACTTCTTTTAACATCAGGAAAAGTCCTAAAAATCTCAGGGATAATACCAATACCTCTTGTTGGAGTTATCTCTTTTTGAAATGCAGGCATCTTAGCCCTTATTTCTTCAATCCATTCATTGGGAACAGGAGGATTTGACCAGTTTTCCGGATCGGTATAATCACCTGAATGAGCTGGCATAACTATATTACCCTGTTCAGTAATTATATCCATTAAAGCCTGAATTACAGCAACAGGACCACCGGATATCCAACCAATACTGCTTAATGAAGAATGGACAATTACTGTCATCTTTGCCTTTAGACCAATCTTTTTAAACTCTTCTTTTAATATATTCCTAGTGTAGACTCGTTCTGAACGCTCTATTATTTCTTTTTCTCCCATTTTTATCTCTTCTTTCTTTAGCTCTATGACCAAACCTGGTCTAATTAATATCTACTTCAACCAAAACCTTCAAACTTCGGTAAAATATCAGTTAAAGAAAATCTTTTTAACATATAGATGATTAATATTATCAAAATAAATGTCACAATAATACCGGCTTCAGGAACCTGTTTAGTCCCTGCTAATAGTCCCTCTTCTATCTCCACTCTAAATCCACTATCCTTAAAGATTAAAAAAACGGTCTGCATCAAGTTCCAGCTCAAATGATATCCTAAAGACCACATTAAAGACTCAGTCTTAAGCACAATTAATGATAAGATAATTCCAATAATAAAGGCATTAAAAAAGGCTGTTACTGATAGAGAACTAGTACTTGAGTAGTTAAAAAAATGAAGAATACTAAAGATCAAAGATGAAATAAAGACTGCCTTCGTTTTTGAAAGTTTATCCTTTAATTTACTTAACAGATAATCCCGAAAAAGTGACTCTTCAAATAAGGCAACTGCTCCAAAGGCAAAGATAAAAGATAATAAGTTTAAAAAGAACTCTGTAGAGATCTTAAATTCTAAGATTAGTTGGCCAGCATTTAATACGACTGTAAAGATAATATAAAGTATAATTAAAATAAAAGCAACTACAAATCCTTCGACAAATAGCTTCCAGTTTAATTTCTTTTTTCTGATCATAAAAGAATCAAGACCCTTGTTATCTATAATTTTTTTTGCTAAGATAACTAAGATAAATAATATTAGGTTCGTAATTCCAATTCCTACCCCCTGTATATACATTATTGAAACTCCTCCATTAATTTAAATTCTCTCTTAAAAATGCAACTGCCTTTTCAAACATACCTGTACTTATGTAGTGGTTCATATTAGGCAGTTCAACAAACTCAATTAGACTTTCTTCAGCCAAATGATTACTTGCCTTATTATAGAAATACCTCTGATTATCAATTGGAATTGAACTATCGTAAAAGTAAAATTGGTCTGTTTTTTAACTTATCAATATTTAATTCTGGATCATATCTCTTTAGTTTTTCTTTTTTATCAGAATTAAATTTTGCAGACTTATGATCTGAAAGTAGTTCAAGAGTACTCCAGGCACAGGAACCATTAAATACTATAAGAGATTTATAAAAATCATACTCAGTAAAGATACCTGAAGATATAAAGCCACCCATCGATGTACCCATAATAGAAACTCTACTCTTATCGGTCTTTTTTAGTTTTTTTATATAATCAAGAATTACCGGTGCTTCTTGAATAGAACGATAAACTGTCTCCAAAAAATACTTTTCTAAGGTTCCATCTTCTTGATGATGAACAGCCTCTCTTTCCCAATGAAAGATAGCATCTGGGACTATTACCTGATAACCATAAGTTGCTAATATATTTGCTTTAAATCTCTGATACTCTTTATTAGAAGACCATCCATGATAAAAAACAACTGTAGGATATTTCTTTTTATTATCTAAAGGTAAAAATCTAAGACAGGGAATCTCTTTAATGTAAACCTTTTTTTCTAAAACAAAATCATTCTCTATTTTTTGAGTTGGATAAGTCATTTACACACCTCTTGTTTTTAGTTAATACATTTTTCATTAGTACTATTCACTTAACTTTTTAACTAACTTTGCAATTCTTAAGCCTAA
>JAIPEV010000028.1 GCA_021736965.1 Halanaerobiales bacterium
TGATAAGCAGCATAAGGCATTTCCTTAACAGAGGTTAGATTAAACTCTGCAGGATAATAAAAAGGTAAAAACATACCAATATCTACTGTGCCATCTTTTACCAGGGGTAGAACATCACCCGCACCAGCTAAAGTTCCATAATGTGCAGTAAAATTAACTTGTCCATCTGTTTTTTCTCTAACTCGTTGAGCAAAAAATTTGAACGCTTGACTTGTTATGTGCGATTCAGAGGAATAAGTACCTAAAACTAAATTATATTCTTCCTGTGCAACAGCAACATTTAATCCTAGAACACCTACAAATAAACCAATCATTAATAATATAATTGTTAACTTGAAATTCTTCATTTTTAACATTTGCTAAATTCCTCCCTTTTTAATTAAGCTAAATAAATTTAATAATTTGTATTTTTTATTTATCACCCCTTATTGCTTAGTATTTTTGAAAAATAATTCAAGTTTCTAGTATTGATTATTAAATAAGAACATAAGCTTATGGTCCACATAATAGTAAAACTCCGGAGGTGAGTGGGACTTAACTCATGTCTGTTGTCCAATATTTATTAGTAATTTAGAAAGAAAAATATCTAGTAATCTTTCAAAAAGTTTTTAAGTTTCTGAATTTAATTAATATAGTAACTTATCCCTATGTAAGCTTGTCTGAACAAGTTTTACTTTAAAAAAATTAAATATGAAAATTATAGTGAAGTTTGAATTCAAATCTATCTCCACGTATTATACTTCTTTTTAATTCAAGTGGTTGATTATCTATAGCATATACAATAGATTCAACTAAAAAAGCAGGCTCACCTATTTTAGCATTTAACTGTTTTGCTTCAAATTTTTTTAAATTTACAGGTTCTATATACTCTTCTCCATTACCAATCTGTATATTATAGTTATCTCTAATGATGTCATAGATACAACCATATTCATATTTGTTGTCACAAAAGGTAGATAAATCGTAGCGATCTGCGGAAACATAGGAAGTTTCTAAAATAATTGGTTTATCTTTTATTTCTCTTTTTTTAACAATCTTATGTACCTTACTATTCTGAGATATCTTCAATTTATTTGCGATATGGTCTTTAGCTTCCTCTACATCTCTATAGATCAATTTTGATATTACATTATTATTTTTCAAAGAATAATCATCAGTAAATGTATAAAATCTAAAAAAGTTCTGCTCTAACTTTGCTTCTTTTATGTAATAACCTTTCCCTTTTATACTTTTGATTAACCCATCGTTGACCATATCTTTTAATGCTCTTCGAACTGTATTTCTGCTTACATAATACATTTCAGAAAGTTCATTTTCGGAAGGTAATATATCACCTGCTTCATATTCTTGAGTTCTTATTTTTTCTTTTAATTTTGTTTTTATCTGATGATAAAAGGGAATTACACTCTCTTTATCTAATCTATCTATTTCAGACATTTTAACACCTTCTTTTTAAATCTTATCCACTTGTCCATACAAGTATAATAGCATAAAATCTTTTTCTTGTAAAACAAATTGACAAAATAATTTATAATTTTCAGACTTCTTGCAAATAAATATCTATATAAGAGTTTTTAAAATTATTGATATATAAGGGATCTTTATTTTTAAAAAAAATTTATATATTTTCAATATAAACCTTAATATTTTTTTATTACTCCTGGTAAGTTCCGATTATTTTACCATAATAGACAGTATGATAATCTCCACTAGGATAGAATTTGTTTTTAATATTTTGATCAAACAGTAAACTTTTATCCATATCCTGTTTATAGACTACTTCACATTCATAATGAATATCATTTCCTTTTATAAAAGGAGTATCTATTTTTTTACCGTTTATTATTTCTAAATCTAACTCTTCAAACTTATCAACATCCCTTCCGGAATAAGTGCCACAGTAGTTTAACTCTTTTTTAAACTGACCCTTAAATGGTATTGATACTGTAAATTGATCACTATTTTCTATAAGTTTATGTGTATATCTAGAATCTCGTACTAAAACAGTAAAAATTGGAATACCCCAGATCACACCAATACTTCCCCAACCAATAGTCATCGTATTTATTTCTTTTCTATCTTTAACCGTTAAAAATGCACCTTTTTTAATCACTTCCATAATTTTCTTTTGAAATTCATTAAATTTAATTGTCTTCATCTTACCATCTCCTCTGTTTACCATTTATTTTTATGAACTCTACTCTTAATGTACCTATCTGGAGCTTCTTTATTTTCAGCGGGATATCCTACAGGTATTAATGAGAAAGGAATTATCTCTGATGGTAGTTTGAATAAATTCTTAAATTTAGCAACTATATCTTCATTTGAATATATTCCTAACCATACAGTTCCTAAACCTAGATCAACCGCCTTAAGTAAGATATTTTGAGTAGCAGCCGCACAGTCTTGAACCCAAAACCCCTCATATTTAGTCTGATTTAAATCAGCACATACCAATATAGCTTTATTTACCTGTGTTATCATCTTAGAATAAGGATGAATTTTTGGTATATCATTTAAGATCTTTTCATCATCGATTACTATAAAATGCCAGGGCTGTTCATTACCTGCAGATGGTGCTAACATTGCAGCATTTAATAGTTTATTAATATCATTATCAGATACACTTTTACTTTTATAAGATCGAATACTTCTTCTTTTTTTTATTATATCAACCATCAACTCTCCTCCTTTTTTTAGTTATATAGTTAATCTCTTCTAAAACAAGTCCACATTTATCATCTTTAAATAAATCTAATGTTAAATCAATATCTTTTTTTGTTGTTAAATGAACAATTACTCTAAATAATAATAACCTATCCCAGCATCTATCATAATTATCATATACTTCAATAAGAAAACTTCTAAATCCTTTTTTATTATAATATAAGACAATTTCAATCAATGTTTCTAAACTGATCTTCTTTTCTGAAAATTCTCTTTTTAAACCTTCTTCAATTTGGTCAAAAGAGTATCTATTAAATATACTTTTGATTAGATTTTTCCTCTCTTCTGCTATCTTGAATAACTCTCTTACATCTATCTTCTCTTTTTTGTGATCTATTTTTTTAATTAGGTCTTTTTCTAACAAACTATTTTTAGCATATTTGAATAAATAATAATATCTTAAATTGTTTTCTTTTTTAGTTAATATCTCTATAACTGCTCTTTTTATTTCAACTTTATCTGTATTACTATAAATTTTATATAGTCTAGTGATTTCATTTTCATTTAGATTTTCTTTTTTATTTATTATATTAGACTTTATTAGATTAATACTTTTTAAATTGAAGTGAAGTAGATCTCCTATATTGGTAGAATTTTTATATTTATTAATTAAATACTTTTCATAAAAAATAAATAATAATGAAATGAAAATATTTAATACAGAAAAAATTAATAATTTATCTATATTTAGTAAATTAAATATAAAAACAACTAACATATTAATAAATAATATAACTTTTAATATAAAATATCTCTCATAATTTGTTATTCTCTTAACTATAAAATATATTACTGTTAACACCATAAGATATTTCAAATTTGTAACTGTAAATATATACTGACTAATATTTATTATAAAGTAATCTTGTAAGATTAAAAAGACTGGTCCACCTACTATCAATACTAAAATCAAATAATGTATTCCAATATATCCCATCTTTTTTATTACTAAATAAGATAATAAGATAAAAACTACCATCGGTAATATATATAAATATAATAGCTTATTGATGTCATATTTTAATAAATATTTTAAGTTACTAACCTTTCCTTCCCCTAACAGTCCCTTACTATATAATGGGTCATTAAGAGAAACAGTGATCTCTTTTAGTAAGTTTACTGCTTCCTTGAAGTCTATTTGCTCATTCTTTGAGATGATTTTTGCTAGAAAAGCAGATACTCTAGGCGCTGCAAAGGAAGTACCACTAGCCCGATAACTGATAAACTGTGGCATACTTAATGTAGTAAAAAAACTACCATCTGCACAGATATCAATATATTCACCATAGTTAGAATAACTTGTTTTTTTTCTGCCATCAACACTTGCAACTGCTATTACATGGTCTTTAAATGCCGCCGGGTAAAATGAAAGTGGACTATCATCATTACCTGCTGCTGCAACTATACCTACCTCTAGATTATTAAGATTTTTTATTAACCTCTCATGGTAACTACTTTTATCATAAAATCCTAGGCTTATATTCACAATTACCTCTTGATTGAGATTATCCAGTTTATACTGATAAATTTCCTCTAATGCCTGATAATAATAAGTAAGTTCATGTTGATCTTTCTTTTTTATATTTCGTTTTATTATTTTGAAATCAGGAGCTGCTCTTTCTATTATTAAAGATACAATATCCCCATGTGATAAGATGTTATTATCAAATGAATCTATTACGAAAACCGTTATTGGATCTTCTTGCCTATTTCCAAGTAATGGTAACAAATATGCAGCAAAGATCAATATTAAGATGATGAAAAATACTTTTATATCTCTTTTACCCATTGTTTTGTTTGCTCATCATATATTTATCATGGTATTCTACAAAGATCACACGGGCCACAGCATAAGCTGGAACAGCATATAAAGCACCAATAAAACCAAACAGAGTAATAAATATCAAGACAGTAAAGATTACTACTAAAGGATGTATCTTTAATCTTTTTCCCTGAACTCTTGGTTGAATTATATTGCCTTCAATCTGTTGAACTACAATAAGTACAATAATTATCTTTATAACCAAAAGAAAACTATGTGAAATACCTATAAAAATAGCAGGTAATATACCTAAAATCGCACCCAAAAATGGTATAAAGGAAGTTACCATAACAATTGCAGATAATATTAATGCATTAGGTAATCCAATGATTAGAAAACCTATATAGGTTAACACACCTAGAATAAAGGCAACAAAAATCTGCCCAATGATATATTTTGAAAGGGTATCATCTATTTTCTTAATCAATTTGTTTATTTCTTGTTTATCAGATGGTAAGTATCTAACTAATGTATTTTTGATTTTTAGATCATCTTTTAATAGATAATAAACTACAAAAGGTATTAATACAATTACAGTTCCTATATTTGTTAAGGTAGTAAAAATACCAAATATATTATTTTTAACAACCTCAACCAAACTTCCAATAAAGTTAGATAATCTCTCTTGAATATTAAATCTTTTTAAGTACTCCATAACTCTATTACCTACTTCAAAAAAGATATTATCTTTTTCTACAGGAATCGTCTGTGAATAGTAATAATCCGAGAGTTGATTTGCAAGATTCTTAGTTTGTTCAGTAATAATATTTCCTCCAAAATAAATTATGAAAATAATAATAGTCAATATAATAATAAAACTAATAAATATTGCTACTGTCTTATACTTTAAAAATCTAGTTAATATCTTTACTAAGGGTCTTAATAAATAATATAAAAAACCTCCTAATAACATTGGTATAATGAATAGTGAAGTAATTATTCTAAAAGCCCTCGTTATAAAGGGAACTTGATTTATTAATATTAAAATTATTAAAATAAGTATTATGCCAAAACTAACTTTAAAAAATTTATTATCCTTTATATTAATAATTAACTCCACTCCCTTTCTAGATGTTTTTTAATATACTGTTCATCATATTTGTATTTTTTATTACAGAAATGACAAGTAACTTCAAGATACCCTTCTTCAAATAAGGTTTCTTTTATTTCTTGCTCATTTAAAGTATTTAAAATTTCAATTCCTCTTTTTTTACTACAGTTACACTTATATTTTGTTTCAGATATTTTTTTAATTTCATAAGGAAAACCTTCTAAAACGATATCTAATAACTCTTCAGGAGATTTACCTTCTTCAATTAGGTTGCTAACAGAGGTAATATTATTTAAGTTTTCTTCTAATTTTTTAATAGTCACTTCTGGTGTTTCAGGTAAAAGTTGTAAGATAAAACCTCCGGCAGCTTTAACAGAATAATCTTTATCAATCAATACTCCCAGACCTACAGATGAAGGAATCTGCTCTGACATTGTGAAATAGTAGGTTAGATCTTCTCCAATTTCACCACTGACTAGGTTAACCTTACTTTCATATGGATCTTTTAATCCATATACTTTTTTTACATATAACTCTCCTTCACCAACTGCTTTTTTAACATCTAATTTATTAAGATCATTAATAAAAATATCTAAGTTTGGATTCCCTACAAAACCTCTGACTTCATTTTTAGAATTGGCTTCAACAATTATTCTATCTATTGGTCCATCAGATATAATTTTTAAACTTGTTTTTTTGACTTCTTTCTCTAAAACATTCATCATAGCTACAGCAGAAAGTGCTCTACCCAATGCTGCACTAGCTACAGGAGTAGTTTTATGCATCTTTTGTGCTTTATCAACCATTTTTGTTGATCTTAATGCTAGTGCCCTTATCTGTTTATTTTTAGTTAGTACTCTAATCATATAATCTTTCATTATCTTATCCCTCATTTTTTGTTATATTATTAAAAAGTTCTGATATAACCATATTAATAATTTCATCTTTGATTGTTTTTGATAATAACTCACTTTTTTTAACAAAGTTAGGTAGATTAATATTTTTAATTTCTACAGGTTCATATTTATCAGATATACTTTTTACAAATTGATCAAATGTATATATCTTAAGAAAATCTAAATTCACCTTTTCTGCAATCACTTCAAGTACTTTCACAATTATCTTTGTATAACTTACATTATTATCTATATTTAGTAAACTAGCTAATCTTGGTATAATAACTTCAAATAAAGCCCTTTTAGAGTCCATCTCTTCATAACCAATAAATTCTGCTATTTTTTTTATACTTCTATCTGGAATACTCAATAAGTAGTTAATAAAATAATCTTCATTTTCTTCTATCTTTACATAGTATTTATCTCCAATTATATCTTTTTCAAAAGCTTTTTGAGCATCTAAATAGCCAAGTTTTAAATTTCTTCTAGCTAATTTAGTATTAAAATCAAGAATATTTCCTAAATCTACAGATGGTTCAATATAACTTATATTTAACTCCTTTTTGTTTTTTATTTCTCTTGTTATACCCAATCCATGAGTTCTTATTGCTATAATATTTTTATACCCTTTGTCAACTAGCATATCTATTGGTAAATTATCATAAAAACCACCATCTAAGTAATATTTCTCCTTTCTTTTTTTTTGTTTAAATGTTGGTAAATTTGCACTCGCCATAAGATAGTCTTTTAACTCACCTTCGGGCATCTCCTCTATATAAATTTTTATTGGTTCTAAATCTGATAAAGATATAGTAACTATACCAAAATCCTTTTTGGACTCTCTTATCTTTTTTTCATCTACATTTTGATCTATAATGTCTTCAATTAAGGAGATTTCTAATCCTTTGTTTTCAAACAGACTTTTAAACTGTGACCAAAAGTATGACAAATCTTTTTTATCAAAACTAAAGGATTTTATTTTATCTAAATCTTCTTGTTTAATATTAAATACCTTTTCGGGGTTAATGTTATACCACAAATCATATGCTTTATCTATATCATCTTGAATAATTAAGGCACCATTTAAAGCTCCAATTGAAGTCCCTGCTACACCTGCAATTTCTATCTCTCTTTCTTTTAATGCCTTGACAGCACCTATTTGGTATGAACCTTTAGCTCCACCACCTTCTAAAATCAAACCGTACTTCATATGATCACATCCTAATTGAATTTGACTTAGTTACTTAAATTTTTTAAAATAATATTGTCTATTATAATAGTTCAATAAATATTAATGATATTCCTTCCTTTTTAACTATTTATATCTTAGACTGTATTTGATATAATATGAAAGACAACTCAAAAAATGAAATCTGACTGGCTTATTTTTTAAAGAAAAGAGGTGAAGTAAGATTATAGATTTTAAAAAAGAAAATGATGACATATATAAGGTTAAAGATACAAAGGAAAATGCTTTATTAGTAAGTAAGAGCCAACAATCAATAAAAGAGTTAGGTATGTTAGCTAATACTTCTGGTGTGAGTTCAATTAAATACTTTACTTACCGAGGTGATAAGATCAATCCTGCTTACTATATAGGAACAGGCAATCTTGAAAAAATCAGTAATATTATTGACAATTATGATATCAACCTTGTAATATTTGATAACCAACTATCTCCTGCTCAATTTAGGAATATTGAGGAAGAATTAAAAACAAAAATATTAGACAGGAATCAACTAATAATGGATATTTTTGCCTTACATGCTAAAAGTAAAGAAAGTAAAATACAGGTGGAGTTAGCTCAACTAGAATATCTTCTACCAAGACTTACTGGAAGAGGAAAAGAACTTTCGAGATTGGCTGGTGGTATTGGAACAAGGGGTCCAGGTGAAACTAAACTTGAGATCGATAGAAGGAGAATAGAAAAAAGAATTTATAGATTGAAAGAAAAGTTAAAAAATATTAAAAATGATCGAATAACTCAAAGAAAACACCGTAATGATCCAATTGTGTCCCTAATTGGATACACAAATGCTGGTAAATCAACAATTTTAAATTCACTCACCGGTGACAGTACTCTTGTAGAAGATAAACTGTTTGCCACTCTTGATTCAAGAGCAAAAAGTTATCAACTTCCAATCGGTAAAAATATAATTGTTACTGATACTGTAGGCTTTATAAAAAACCTACCACACCAACTAATAGCTTCCTTTAGATCTACATTAGAAGAAATCCAACAAGCAGATTTACTATTACACATCATAGATGCAAATGATCAAAATATTAATCAGAAAATTAAAGTTGTTGAAAATGAATTACTAGAATTAGGGGTCAAGAACAAGCCAATATTAAAGGTTTTTAATAAGTTAGACCTAATCGAAAGTAATACAAAAAAAGATTTAGAAATACAGTATCCTGATGCAATCTTTATTTCTGCAAAAACAGAAGCTTACAAAGATATGCTTGTAGGAAAACTTAATAATTTTGTTCAAGATTCAATGGTAAAATACTCTTTTGAAATACCGTATGATCAAGCCAATATAATAGAAACTATTCATAACAGTGGTATTGTTGAAAATGAAAAGTATAAAAATAACTTTATATTTATTTCTGCTTTTATTCCTAATAGGCTCGCTAAAAAATATAAAAAATATATAAAACAATAAAAAACAACCCTATATTAGAGCTCTAATATAGGGCCTTTTTTATATGTTATGTTTATTAATCCATTCTTTAAGATCAAACAAAAACTCTTCTTTTCTAATATCTCTCATTACTTCATGTCGAACCCCATTATATATTTTATACTTTAAGTCATCTAAATTACAATCTTTATATATTTCAAAAAGTTTTTTTACATTCTTTCCATTGTCACTGACTGGATCCTGATTACCACTAATTATAAAAATAGGTACATTATTTGAAATCTTTTTATTTTTTTCTATTTTTTCAATATCTTTAAGACCTGTTAAAAGATCTGTATACATTTGGTTTGAATATTTAAAGCCACAGAAGTTATCTTGATTATAATTTTTTACTTCTTCTTTCACTCCACAAATCCAACTATGTTTAATAGATCTGTTAAATTTATAGTTAAAAATTAACTCCTGTAAGAAACTATTAATTTCATTTTCACTGTTTTCATATTTTAATAACTTCTCAAAATCAGCTATTAACTTTAAAATCGCCATTAAAAATTTCTTATAACACATAATACCTGTTAATATTATTCCATCTGTAATATTTTCACCTATTAAGTAATATCTAGCAATAATTGAACCCATTGAATGTCCCATTATAAATAATTTTTTATCAGAATGTTTTTCTTTTATTACCTTTGCTGCATACTTATTAGAGTTCACAACTTTAATCCAACCTTGTTCGGTGCCAAAATATCCTAAAGTGCTATCATTTAGTAGATGTGTTTGACCATGACCAAGATTATCAATACCAAAGACTAAAAAACCTTTATCGGTGAAGAACTCTGCCATCTTTTTATATCTTTTTTGATGTTCTGCTGCACCATGAATAATCTGGATTAAACCATTTATATCATTTTCAGGCTCCCATTTATGTAATGCTAACTTCATATTTTGATAATTAAGTACCTTTTTACTATATACCATTTTTATTCACCTCTTTTTAAGTTTTATTTGATAGACATCTTCTCTTCTATCATTAAAGAGAGGAAGCCTTTTTTTAATATCTTCAATAAAATTCAAATCTAAATATCCACTATATATTCCTTTTTCTCTACCAGCATTTAATATTATCTCACCTTCCGGATTAATAATTACAGAGTTCCCAAAATAATTATGTCCTGTTCTATTACAGGCTACCACATAGTATTGATTTTCTAAAGCTCTCGCCCTCAGTTGATTTAACCATTGTTCTTTTTTAGGATCATTAAAGTTTGCAACAACAAATAAAACATCAACTCCTTTTAATCCATATAATCTAGAAAGTTCTGGAAATCTAAGATCATAACAAACCATGAAACCAAACTTTCTAAATTCTGTTTTTACTATACTGATTTTGTGGCCCGGTGTTATTACTTTGTTTTCACCACCAGGAGAGTAAAGATGAATCTTTTTGTACTTCGTTTTAATCTTACCATTTTTGTCAATAAAATATAGACTGTTATAATACTTACCATCTCTTTCTTTTTCTATAACTGTACCCCCAACAAGGTATACATCGTTTTTAAAAGCAAAATCCTTTAAAAAATCTATTAATTCACTATTTTCTAGTTTTGCATATTTTTCTATCTCTTTAAATATAATCTCTCCAAATCCGGTATACCAGGTCTCTGGCAAAACTATTAGATCAGTTTGACTTTCAACCGCCTCTAATAGATATCTTTTAATCAGTTTATAGTTATATTTTTGTTTTCCAATCTTTAAATCGGGTTGAATCAAGGTTACCTTCAAATTCATAAATTATTCCCCCTTTTTAACAAGTAAGATGGAGGGCAGTAATACATCTTTTTTTAGCTTGGATAAATTCATTATGTCTTTTAACTGCTAAGTCGGTTTTTTCTATATAATAGTCTATATCATTATTATATAGATAGTCTTTAAAAGTTTGATCAACAGTTAATCTCCCTCTGTGCCCTGTACCTATTACAACAAAATCTGGACTATAAACTAAAATGTCGTTTATATCATCTTTATATAAACTATGACCTTTCCTTCTCCACCAGTTATTTTTAACTTTATCTGGGTATATAATTAAATCATTTGTATATAGATTATCATCTATTTTTATTTCACCAAACTTATATGAACTGATAATATAAATAATGATCACCCCATATTACTTATTTTTTTAATAAATATTTAGCAGCCTTTTCCATATTTTCTTTTGTAGCTACCAAAAATAACTGATCATTTTTATATATCTTTGTATTACCCCTAGGAATTCTAAGTTTCCTTGAATCCTGATCAAAAATTCCAGCTATAACACATTCTTCTGGAAATTCTTCACTATTTACAATCTCAGAAACAGTACTTCCTGTTTTTGAAAAGTTTTTCGGTAAAGTAACAATTGAGACCTCTGCATTACCTTCACCGATTGATATTACCTTTCTAATATTTGGTTCCTCTATATCTATTATAAAATTATCAACAAGTATCTCATTTACAGCACCTACATTTGTTGCTCCAGCTATTTCATAGGCATTCTTATATTCAGGATTTCTCATTCTAATTAAGATCTTTTCAACACCAAAATTCTTTGCTAATACAGTAAAGGATAAATTATTAGAATCAGAGTTCATTACACCGATTGCGACATCTGCTTTTTCAATACCTGCGTCTTTTAATACTTCAATATTTGTTGCATTTCCTACTACACTAACCGCACCATGCTTAGCATATATCTTTTCTGCCACTTTGGGATTTTCATCTATTACAACTACATCATGTTTTCTTATTAATCTTTTAGTTATTGAACTTCCAACAACTCCCCCACCTGCAACAATTATATACATATTTATTTCCCCCTATTTCCATGCCTTTTTAGTAAACAAGATAAAAATTGGTAAAATCTCTAATCTACCTGCTAACATTCCAAATATATATGTCAACTTGATTATAGGAGATAATGAAGCCATCTCTTCTACTGTGAAATAAAATGGACCTATATTACCCATTGCAGAGAACATCCCCGATATTGATTGGAAAGCATTAAGATTAGAAAACAAAGCAGTAATTACTCCTCCAATCAATATAATAACTAACCAAAAGAAAAATAGTCCTGAAATTTTATAGATTTCATCTCGATCAATCAATTTATTTTCAACCTTAAGCGGCATAATTGCTCTTTTTGGTAAGTAAAATCTCTTTATCTCTCTTTTAAATAATTTATTTAAAATTGCAATTCTTATAACTTTGATTCCTCCTGCTGTTGAACCTACACAGCCACCCATTAACATTAAAAATAAAAATAAGAGTCTAGATAAAGCAGGAAAAAATGAAGAGGTTAAAGACTCTGTCCCATAACCAGTTGTTGTCATAACAGAAACAACTTGAAAAAGAGTTTTCCTAAATACCATTTCAATATTACTTAAATTTAAGGTGCTGTTAAATATCTTTCCTGTTAATATTAAAAAAATTACTACCCCAATAATACTCCAAAAATACTTCATTTCAAAGTTGGTAAAAAGTTCTTTAACATTTCCTCTTAATACCTTAAAATGAATTAAAAAGTTAATGCCGCCCAACAACATAAAAATTATAAAAATATATTCAATTACAATATAGTAAGGATGTCCTAGACTGGCATAATATCCCACACTTGCATCATAGTTTGAAAACCCTCCAGTAGATAAAGTAGTAAATGAGTGTAATAAAGCATCAAAAGCTGTGACACGAAATGCGATAAGTAAAATAAACTGTAAAACAGTAAACAAAGCATAAATCAACCACAGTATTTTAATTGATCTAAAGATATTTGGTACAGGCCTTGAGGTATCTATTTTATGAGATTCAGCAGTGAAAAGTTGCCATAACTGTCCTTCACTTCTAAATGTAATAAATAAAAAGAATGTAATAATTCCCAGACCACCAAACCACTGAATCAAAGCTCTCCAGATTATAATAGAATGCGGTATAGAACTTAAACTTTCAAAGACTGTGATACCAGTTGTAGTAAAACCACTGACCGCTTCAAAAAAAGCATCTATAAAACTTTTTTCTAATCCAATTATAAAAGGAATACCACCAATAAGAGAAAATACAATCCAGGATAAACCTACTATAACCATACTATTTGTCAGACTCAAATTAATATCTTTACTTTTTAAAAATGAGAAGATAATTCCTAATGAAAAAGATATGATTGAAGGGTAGATGAAAGATTTATAGTATATTTGAGGTTCATTGTAAGCAATACAAAACAAAACAGGAATTAATAATCCTATTCCAAGCAAAATGAAAAGAGGACTCATTATGTATAAGATCATTTTTATTTTATTTGTATTTATAATGTTCTCTCACCTCTTCTCTTCTTTTATATAATTATATAATAAAATTATTTTAAAGTAAATAATAACCAAAAAGGAAGGATAACCATAATTAATATTGAATTAAAGAATATAACAAGGTATATGAGGAGTCTGGTATATATGAAAAAAGACTTAAAATATATAGATGCAGTAAGAAGCTTTAAAAAATATCTCAAAGTTGATAGACCGTATTCACCTCTGACTATAAAAGAATATGAACATGATTTAATGTTATTTTATA
>JAIPEV010000029.1 GCA_021736965.1 Halanaerobiales bacterium
GGAAAATCGACTTATATGAGGCAGGTTGCCCTCATTATACTCTTAGCCCAAATCGGTAGTTTTATTCCTGCTAAAAGGGCTACTATTGGCCTAGTAGACCGAATATTTACAAGAGTAGGTGCTAGTGATGATCTAACAACGGGTCAAAGTACCTTTATGGTTGAGATGAATGAAGTTTCAAATATAGTTAATAATGCAACAAATAAAAGTCTTGTAATTCTTGATGAGGTTGGACGTGGTACTTCAACTTATGATGGGGTAAGTATTGCTTGGGCAGTAACTGAATACATTAATGATCCGGCTAAAATTGGAGCCCGTACATTATTTGCTACCCATTATCATGAGTTAACAGAGTTAGAGAAAGAACACTCTGGCATAAAAAACTATAACGTATTAGTTGAAGAAGATGAAAAAGGAGTTCATTTTCTTTATCAAATTGTTAATGGTAAAGCTGATCAAAGTTATGGAATTGAAGTTGCAAGATTAGCAGGAATACCTCAAGAGATAATAATCAATGCCGAAAGACTTCTTAAAAAACTAGAAAGTCAAAATAACAATAAAGAAAAGATGAATAGAGAAATAATAAAGGAAAATAAAAAAGAACAGTTGGAACTATTTAAAACTGAAAGTGAGATAGAAAAGAAAATAAATGAATTTAATATATTAGATGTTAGTCCTATCAAAGCAATGAATTTCTTATATGATCTTAAAAAAGAACTTAATGAGGACGATTAATATGAAGGATATTATTCAACTACCAGAAAAGGTAGCAAATCAAATATCTGCTGGCGAGGTAATCGAAAGACCTGCTTCTATAGTAAAAGAATTAATTGAAAACTCTATAGATGCTGATTGTTCAAAGATAACAGTAAGAATTATAGATGGTGGAAAAAAAGAAGTACAGGTAGTAGATGACGGTACTGGAATTAAACCAGATCAAGTCAAACTTGCCTTTGCCCGCTATGCTACAAGTAAAATTGAAAATGCTGATGATCTATTTTCCTTATCAACACTTGGTTTTAGAGGAGAGGCTTTAGCTTCTATCTCATCAATATCACAGGTTGAAATAATAACAAGACATCAAGATCAATTAAAGGGGAAAAAATTAGTCATTAAAGGTGGAAAAATTATCGAAGAAAAGACAGTTGGGGCGCCAATTGGTACTAATATAACGGTATCTGATATCTTTTATAATACACCTGCACGTTTTAAGTACATGAAGACAGCTCGTACCGAGTTTAGACATATTAGTAATATATTAAATAAAGAAGTTATTTCTTTTCCTAATATAAACTTTAAGTTTTATCATGAGAACAAACAATTACTTGATACACCAGGTAGTGGTAAAGTCAAAGATGCAATTTATAGTGTATTTGGTAAAGAAATGACTGATAACTTAATCTATATTAAAGATGATGATCAATTTGTCAATATTGAAGGATATATTGGGCTTCCTTCCTTTTCAAGAGCTTCTAGAATCCATCAATATTTTTATGTAAATGGAAGGTCAGTAGAAAGTAATCTATTAGCAAAAGCTTTAGAAAATGGTTATAAAGGTTATCTAGATAAATCCAAAAATCCTATCGCCTTTTTATTTATTACCTTAAACCCGATCTTAGTAGATGTAAATGTTCATCCAACAAAACGAAGTGTTAAGTTTAGTAGATATCAAACTATTATGGATGTTATAAAAAGTTCTGTAAAAACTAAATTAAATACTGTTAATACAGTAAAAAATATTGAGTTTAATAGTGTTAGTAATAATAAAACATATAAAAACACAAAAGATAATAAAGAAAAACAAAGAAACGAAAGTAATAAACAAATTAAAGAACAATTATTTAAAGGAACAAATAATAACAATCAATACTATAATGGAAAGAAAACTATTATTAAAAACTATAATAATAAAAGAGATGATATAGATCTTGAATTAGAGTTTGGCTTAAAGATAAAAAAAATATTAGGACAGTTATATAATACTTATATTCTCTTAGAAACAGAAGAAGGGCTCTATCTTGTTGACCAACACAACGGACATGAAAAAATAATATATAATAAACTTATCCAAAAATATAATAATAACTTAGATATCAAGTCACAGTCTCTAATTACACCTATCAATATCGAATTAAGTAATACAGAACTTGATTTAGTATTAGATAATCGAGAAGTATTCAAAGAATTAGGTATTTATTATGAGCAGTTTGGTCCAAAAAGCATTATAGTAAATGAAATACCGACATATTTAAAAGATAAAAATCAAAAAGAAATTGTAAGAGAAATTATTGATAAACTTGTAAATAAAAGTGGTTCAGTCCAAAAATCAGAATTAGTTGAAGAAACCTTAAAGTATATTGCATGTAGAAGTGCTATAAAAGCTGGTGAAGAGCTCAATAATGATCAGATAAGTTATATAGTTAATAATTTATTTAAATTAGATAATTATGACCTATGCCCCCACGGCAGACCAATACTATTAATTCTTTCCAAAAAGGAAATTGATAAGGAGATTGGAAGGTAATGAGTAATAAATATAGTGAAGTCGTAACCATTTTAGGCCCCACAGCTGCAGGAAAAACTGAACTATCTTTAAAAGTAGCTAAATATTTTGATGCAGAAATAATCTCAGCTGATTCAATGCAAATTTATGAAGGAATGGATATTGGTACAGCTAAAGTCTCAAAAAATATTCAAAAAGAAATAAAACACCATCAGATCGATATATTAAAACCTGATCAAGACTATTCTGTTGCTGAATATCAAAAAGATGTTGATCCAATAATTAAAGATATATTTAAAAGAGATAAGCTACCATTAATTGTAGGAGGAACAGGACTTTATATAAACGCTGTTTTAGAAGGTTTTACCCTACCAGAAATGAAACCAGATAAGGACCTTAGGAAAAAATTAAGAAAAGAAGCCAAAGATGAAGGTAATCAGTATATTCACAATAAATTAAAAGAAATAGATCCAAAGTTAGCAGAAAAACTCCATCCCAATGATATCAGAAGAGTAATTAGAGGAATAGAAGTCTATAAATTAACTGGACATACTAAAACATACTATAAAGAAAAACAAAAAAATTCTCCACCTAGATACCAATCAATAAAAGTTGGATTAACTAGAAATAGAGAAGAACTTTATGATAGAATAGAAAAAAGAGTAAATATAATGTTAGATCAAGGACTGATTGATGAAGCAAAACATATTTATAATAACTATGATTTATCAAAAAAATCTACAGCTGCTCAGGCAATTGGTTATAAAGAACTATTTACATACTTTGATGGTAAACAAAGTCTTGAACAAGCGATAAATCTAATAAAAAGAAATACAAGAAGATATGCGAAAAGACAGTTAAGTTTCTTTAAAAGAGATCAATCAATTAGATGGTTTAATCTAACTAATATAAGTAAGGACAGTCTTCATGAAAAAATTTTAATGCTTCTTAAAAACGACTTACATATTAAGAGGGGGGAATACTTTGAAGAACAGAATTAATATTCAAGATACTATCTTAAATCATGTTAGAAAAGAAAATATCAGATTAAAGGTTTATTTAATTAATGGGGTTCAGCTAAATGGTATTGTTATTGGTTTCGATGACTTCACGGTTCTTTTAGAATCTGATCAAGGTCTTAAAGTTATCTATAAACATGCTATATCAACAATTGAACCTAAGAAGAATATAAAAAATATTATCTTTAAAAATAAGGACACTAAAAAAAATGAAGATTAATTTTTTAAAAATGCATGGCCTGGGTAATGACTTTATTATGATTGAAGATCTTGATAAAAAGTTGAATAATTTAGATAAGTTAGCCCATTTTCTGTCAGACAGACATTTCGGAATAGGTGCTGATGGTATCATATTAATACAGAACCCAGACAATAATAATAATGACTTTAAGATGAGGATATTTAACTCTGATGGTAGTGAGGCAGAAATGTGTGGAAATGGAATTAGATGTTTTGCCCATTATCTACATCTGAAAAAAATGACCGATAAAAATAATCTTAAAGTAGAAACTTTAGCAGGTATTATTAAACCTAAAATATTAAAATTCAAAAAAGAACAATCTCTAGTAAGGGTTAATATGGGTAAACCAAGTTTTAATCTTAATGATTTAGATATTAACCATAAGATCCTTTCTAATAGCAGTCTGAATAAAATTTCAAAATTTCCTTTAAATATAGATAACAAAAAATATGAGATCTATAGTGTTTCTATGGGAAATCCACATACAGTTATTTTTGTAAATGATTTAACTGAAATTGATCTCAATATAATAGGTCCAAAAATAGAAACACATCCTTTGTTTAAAAAAGGTACAAATGTAGAGTTTGTTAAAAAAATTAATGAAAACGAATTAAATCTAAAAGTATGGGAAAGGGGCGCTGGTATCACTTTAGCCTGTGGAACCGGTGCTTGTGCAACTGCAGCTGTAAGTATCGATCGAAATATTACCAAAAATAATATAAAAATTAACTTACCGGGAGGGGCTCTTCAAATTAATAATAATGAAAAGCGTGAAATGATAATGACAGGACCTTCCAGCTATGTGTTTAGCGGTCAAATTAGTATAGGAGGAATATAATATGGAAAATTCACATCGTATAAAAAATCTACCACCATATCTTTTCGCAGAAATAGATAAGATGATCAATAAAGCAAAAGCTGAAGGAATGGATGTAATAAACTTTGGAATTGGTGACCCAGATCAACCGACTTATGAAAATATCGTAAATAAGATGAAAGAAGCAGTTCAAGATCCAACAACCCATAGTTATCCTTCTTATGAAGGATTAATAGAGTTAAGAACAGCTGTCAGCCGTAAATATAATGAAAGATTTAATGTAGAACTTGATCCTGAAACTGAAGTTGTCTCTTTAATAGGGTCAAAAGAAGGCATCGCACATCTTCCATTTTGTTATATAAATCCAGGTGACTATGGTTTAGTTCCTGATCCCGGCTATCCAGTCTATAAAACAAGTATACTATTAGCTGATGGTAATCCAATTATAATGCCCTTAAAAAAGAAAAATAAATTTTTACCTGATCTTGATGCTGTTAGCAAAGAAGATGCACAGAAATCTAAAATTATGTTCTTAAACTATCCTAATAATCCAACCGGAGCAACAGCTTCACTTAACTTTTTTGAAAAAGTTATTGAATTTGCAAAAAAATACAATATCATTGTTGCACATGATGCTGCTTATACAGAAATATATCTTGATGAAGAGAAGCCTCACAGTATATTAGAAGTAAAAGGTGCTATAGATACTGCTATAGAGTTTAATTCACTGTCTAAACCCTATAACATGACAGGCTGGAGAATAGGTTGGGCTTGTGGAAATAAGGATGTTATAGAATCATTAGGGAGACTGAAAACAAATATTGATTCAGGTATATTTGAAGCAGTCCAATATGCTGGAATTGAAGCTTTATATAACTCTAATCAAGATATTGAAAGGATAAGAAAACTATACAAAAAAAGAAGAGATCTTTTAGTAGATGGTTTAAGTAATCTAGGATGGTCTATTAAACCCAATAAAGCAGCTTTTTATCTTTGGATCGATGTACCAGAGGATTTGCCTTCATCAGAATATTCTAAAAAACTATTCAAAAAAACAGGTGTGTTTTTCACTCCAGGTATTGGTTGGGGTGAATACGGAAAGAACTATTTAAGAATTGCCCTTACAGTCAATACAGATAGAATAAAAGAAGCTTTAAAAAGAATTGAAGAAAGTAACTTTGTTTATAAATAATACTTAATGAAAGAGGTTGATTGTAATTAATGTTTAAGATTAAAACATTTTTTTTGATTGCACTATTTTTGATATTGGCTACTTTCACAGCCTCTGCATATATTGAACCTGATTGGGAAAATATCAAAAAAGTTGCACTAGAAAAAAAACAAAGAGAACCTGAAAATATAATGGCTAACTATAATCTGGCAATTTCTCAACTAAATTTAGGTGAAATAAATTCTGCTTACAGAACAATAAAAAACTTTGAAAACAAATTTGATCAAAGGGAGTTTATAGATATAGTTGCCCCTTATATCCATCTTGCAAATAGGTATCCCGATAACATATTACTACTAAACTACTCTGGTTTTTTTGGATATATTAATAGAAACTACAACTTATCGATTAAATACTTTAAAATGATTTTAGAATTAACTCCTGATAATTACCATATTCGTAATTTTCTGTCTGCCAGTTATATAGAGAAAGGCAAATTAGATTACGCACTTCAAGAAGCTAAAAAGGCATTAGAGACTAAAGATAATAAACTTACTCATTTACTCTTAGGAATTATCTATTATAGACAAGATGAAATAGTAAAAGCTGCAAGTGAATTCACAAAATCAGGTGATTTAGTGTTAGAGTATTTCAAAAATAATCAATAGGAGTGCTTAATTTGATATTTAATCAGAAAGGTCAAATTAAAGAAAGCTTATTTGAATATCCAAGCGATAACTTTAAAAAATTTAAAGAAAGCGCTTTAAAATGTAATCGATGTACTCTAAGAAAAACCTGTACTCAAGTTGTAATGGGAGAAGGATCTTTAAAACATAAAATTATGGTTATAGGTGAAGGACCAGGCTCAACTGAAGATAAGAAGGGAAGACCATTTGTCGGTAGAGCAGGTAATTTATTAAATAAAATACTTCAATCTGTAAATATAAAAAGAGAAGAGATCTATATAACAAATGTTGTTAAATGTAGACCTCCCGATAATAGAAATCCAAATCAAAATGAAATGGATGCCTGTTCACCTATATTAAAGACAGAAATAAAATACATAAATCCTAAAGTAATCGTTCCTTTAGGATCTATAGCCTTAAAATATTTTCTTGGTGATAGAAAAAAAATTACTGAAGATCGTGGAAAATGGTTTAATATAGGGGAATTATATTTTTTACCTACCTTTCATCCTGCTTACTTACTCAGAAATAAAAGAATGAAAAAACCTGTTTACAAAGATTTTATAAAAATCAAAAAAACAATTAATAGAATTAATCAATTATATGATATTTAAAAAGTATTTTTTTCTAAATTCCTAAATAGACCAACTACTTTTCCTAATAACTTTACATCTTTTACTAAGATTGGATCATAATCAGGATTTTCAGGTTTTAACTCAACATAATCAGACTTTTTAAAAAATCTTTTAACTGTAGCCCTGTTATCTATCAGGGCTATTACTATTTCACCATTATTTGCTGTATTTTGCTGTTGAGCAATCACATAGTCTCCATGATTAATACCTGCGTTTTTCATACTTTCCCCATCAATTTCTAACATAAAGAGTTGTTTTCTTTTTACCTTAATAAAACTCGTAGGAATAGGGAAATAGTCATCTATATTTTCTTCAGCTAAGATTGGAGCCCCTGCTGTAACTCTACCTACAATAGGAACATATAACATTTCTTTTTCATAACTATTTTTATTATTATTCTCTGGATTATCATTATTTAATACCTCAATAGCTCGTGGTTTGGAGGGATCTCTTCTAATAAATTCTAACTCTTCTAAAGTTTTTAAATGATTATGTACAGATGCAGGTGATTTTAATCCTACCGCACGCCCAATTTCACGAACAGAAGGGGGATAACCTTTTTTATTAATTTCACTCACTATATATAAATAGATCTCTTTCTGTCTTTTACTTAAAGACTCCAAATCAACCATTATATAATTCCTCCTAGATGAATATTAAAATATATATAAAAATAATTTTTAGAGGTCTCATTAACATTTATTACCTAAATTATAACATAGAAAAACCTATAAAGCAAACAATCGTTCTAATATCTATTATTTTTATTTGACACCGAACATTTGTTTTGTTATAATAACTATAGTAGAACACACGTACTGGAGGGAGATAAATGTATAAAGGAAATGCTACTCTTAAAAAAGAAAAAAGAAATAGCTCTATTAATAAGATTATCCTTGCTATCACAACTGTTATACTAACTCTTGTTTTATTATTAAGCATTATTTCTTTTTCAGGTTTTACAAATAAAGAGATCTACTATAAAAATATTACAATAGAAAATGGACAGACACTTTGGCAAATAGCCGAAAGTGAGTTCGGTAAAAATAGTGATATCAGAAAATATGTTTATCAAATTAAAAAAATAAACAACATAGAAAGTTCAAATATAGTCCCTGGTCAAATTATTAAAGTCCCAGTTGAAAAAGAAGTATAAAAACCAATAACATACATCATTTAAAAGCTTCCTTATCCAATCGATAAAGGAAGTTTTTTTCTTTAAATAGAGGGAATTAATCTTTTTTTATCTAATTAATAATTGGATATAGATCATGGAGGTAATTCAAACTATAAAAATACTATGACTTGATCAAAAAAAATATTAGCCATAACAAATAGAAAAAAATATAAAATAATTACTTTCACTTATAAAAAATTAAATAATGCAGAGAAAATATTTATTATTTATTAGATAAAAATGCTGCCGAGAAGATAGATTTAAATTAATAACAGATCATTTTTTTAAGTCAAGTTCAAAATTATCTATAATAATAGATGTAAAGATCTGTTTTAAAGTAAACTTTATGCTTTAATTATATTTATATATCTAATTTTAAAAGAAGAAAGTGCAAAATATTTTTTATTTATTTCGTAAAATGTATATTTTACGAAATTATACCCTTTTTTTAGCTAATTAATCTAAAATTTACTTTAAAAACCTCTATTATTACTTTATAATATTATTATAAAATTATAAATATTTATTTTTAGATTAAATTTAAAAACATTTTTTAATGGAGGTATTTAAATGAAGTTAAATATTATTGCAGATAGTTCTACAGATCTTCCCGAAAAATATTTGAAAAAAATTAGTTTGGCTCCAATGACTTTAAAATTTAAGCAAGAAGTTTATAAAGATCGTATTAATCTCTCTCCTCAGGAATTTTATAAGAAGTTAAAATCAATTAATTATAGTCCTGGTTCTGCAGCACCCTCTCCTGGAGATTTTTTAAATTTAATAAAAAAAGATCATGATAATTTTATTGTTGCAATTTCTTCAGCTTTAAGCAGCAGTTATAATAATGCTGTATTGGCTAAAGATATGTTTTTAAAAAAAGTTAGTGAAAGTTTTGTTCATGTCTTTGATACTTTAAATGCATCTGTAGGTGAAGGATTAATTATCTTAAAACTAATTGAGCTTAGAGAAAAAAGTATGGATAATAACACAGTTATAAATGAGTTAGGCTCTTATATCGAGGATCTAAATACCTTCTTTGTTTTAGAAAATATGAATAATTTGATTAACAGTGGTAGAGTTAATAAAATTGTAGGTAAACTGGTTAATCTGTTAAATATCAAGCTTCTAATGGGGCGTGATAGTAAAGGTGCTATAAAAACATATGAAAAAATTAGAGGCTCTAAGAAAGCCTTTTACAAGTTAATTGACTATATTGAAAAATATGGATCAGACTTTGAAAATAAATATTTAGGAATAGCCCATTATGATTGTTATGAAAAAGCCTTAAAATTTAAAAAAGAAGTTGAAAAAAGATTTAACTTTAAAGAAATTATTATAACAGAAATGGGACCCACAATTGCTACATATGCTGATAGAGATGCTATATTAATCAGTTTTTAATAAAAATATTTTATGAAATTATTTATTTGTTATATTTTTCACATTTATAAACATATAATATTACTAATATTTTTAAACAACTTTACTAATAATATTTTTTTATATTATAAATATTAGAGAGCTGCTTTTAAGTATAAGTGATTTTATACAATAAAAGAAGCTCTCATTTTATTCCCAGAAAAAAATTATCTTTTAATTATTCTCCTAAAATTGCTCCATCTTTCATTGATTTTACAGCCCCTCTATAAATAGAAAGCCAACCTCTCTCCTCTTTAAATGGAAGATCTTTGATACTTTCACTACGAATCTTAAATTCCTCTTCTGAAATATCTAAATCTACTCTTTTTTGTTCAACATCTATTGTAATTTTATCACTTTCTTTAACTAAAGCCAATGGCCCTCCAATTGCTGCTTCAGGTGATATTTCCCCCACAAGTAACGTCTTATTAACTAATCCTGATACATGTCCATCTGTTACTACTGCAACTTTTCCAGTTAAACCTGCTCCATCAAGAGCAAATATTACACTAGATAAAAATCCTAATCCTGGATTACCTTTAAGTCCAAAACCTCTTAATACTAGTACTTGTCCCGCTTCAACGTCTCCATTTCTTAAAGCTTCAATTGCTCCATTTTTTGACTCATATATTGTAGCTGGACCTGTAAAATGTAACGGACGGTCATCTTTTACAGCTAGTTTTACAACTCCTACATTAGGTGCTAAATTACCCTTTACTAATACAATAGCAGGTCTAGTAGAAAGTGGTCTATCTAAAGGACGTATTATTTCTGGATCAGCAACTACTACATCCTTTAACTCATCTTGTAAGATTTTTCCAGTAACTGTAATGACTTTTTTATTTAAAAGTTTTTCCAACTGTTTGAGCATTGCTAAAGTACCACCAGCTTCTTGATATTCTTCAATTAGTACTTCACCATTAGGTCTTACAGCTGTGAGTAAAGGAACTTCATTAGCAAACTTCTTAAATAGTCCAAATACATCTAAATCATATTCTGCTTCTTTGGCAACTGCCTGGAGGTGTTTTATCGTATTAGTAGAACCACTGACAGCAAGAGTCAGTTTTACTGCATTTTCAAACGCCTCTGGTGTCATTATATCTCTTGGTTTTAAATCTTCTTCAACCATTTGAACAATTCTTTCTCCAGCAAGCCTTACTGTTTTCCACATACCAGAAGAATTAGCAAGAACTGGTGTACTACCAGGTAATGCCATTCCTAGAGCTTCGGAAACACCATGCATTGAATTTGCCGTACCCATTCCTGGGCATACTCCAGGACCCTGAATTGCAGTTTCAGTCATTTCAGTTAGTTCTTCTAATGATAATTTTCCAGCTGCATGATGGCCTGCATAAACAAATACATCCTCAATATCTATATGTTCTCCTTTATATTTTCCACCAGGCTGGTATCCACAACCAACAACAAGAGTTGGTATATTTAATCTTGCTGCAGCCATTAATTGAGCTGGAGCAGTTTTATCACATGATGCCAGACACACCATGCCATCTAGCTGGGCTCCCTCAACAGCAACTTCTATATCGTTAACAATAAGATCACGGGTTGACTGTATGTATCCACCAGTTTTTCCGACAGCAGTAATAAAGTCACTAGGGGCAGCAGTTCTTATTTCAAATGCTAGACCTCCTGCAGCCATAATTGCTTCTTTCATTCTTTTAGCAACCTGATCTAAATGTGTAAAACATAAAGCAAGTTCAGAAGATGAATTTACAATAGCAATTTTAGGTTTTTGCATATCTTCATCAGTATACCCTAAAGCTCTCCAATGAGCTCTTCTTGCTGCCCATGGTAATGAACCTACTTTAAAGTTACTTCTTAATTTCTTTTCCATATAGTTACACCTCTTTTTTTATAAGTTTCAATTAATTTTTTTTACCATAAGGACAAATATATATACACATACCACAAATCTTTATTGGTTCTCGTTTCATAGAAAGATATTGATCACATTTTTCAGCAATATATCTTTTATCTCTTGGTTCATCTTCTTTAAATTCTCTTCCGGTAAAAGCACCTACCGGACAGATATCAACACATTTATTGCACTCACCACATCTGTTATCCATTAATTTATTTTTTATTTCTAAAGGAGCATCAGTTAATACTGTTGCCCATCTAACCCTTGGCCCATCCTCTGGTGTAATAAGCAGACAACTCTTACCAATCCATCCTAATCCTGCTAAATTCGCAGCTAACTTATGAGAAAATGATCCAGATAACCTTACCTGACTAACTTTCTTCCCAGCTAAAATAGGTAATACATCGTATCCTTCGGCTTGTATTAGAGAACCTAATAAAGAAGTAATATTATCAAGGCGTTGGTTAATAATATCATAGGAATGGCTCATATAATCTATGATAACTTCTTTTTCATTTCTCTTAGTTAGACGTTCAATAATTGAGTTAGGTAAAACAATACCTATTGATATTGCATATGGATACTTAGCTACATCAGATCCACCCTGTTTAAGTATTTCATGATAAGCAGTAGATAAATCTGCTACTCCAAAGTACTTTACCCCCATATTTTTGGACACTTTTTTAAGTTTTTCAATATTTAACAAATACTTTCACCTCTTTTTTCAGTATAATCCAGATATTATTTTTTAATAATACGAACTATACCTTTATCAGCATCTACTTTAACATAATCACCAGTTTCAATTTGTTTAACAGGATCTTGGTCAAAGTCTGTAATAGTAGGTACATCCATAGACATTGCAGCAAGTACTGTTAGAGCAAGACCTTTTGTATATAACATAGCAGCAGGATTGGTACCATATCTTTTCATTGCACCATAGATAACAAAACCTCCAGATCCTCTCGGTTCAGGAAAAACTAATATTTTATCTTTTAAGGGAATATTGTATAAGGGATGATTCCTCTCTGTTGTTATACCTCTCTTAGGATCTACATTACCCCAACCCATCAAAGGAATTTTTGAAACTATAGCTTCTCCTTCAGCTTTTCCACCAATTACCTTCCTACCTTTTAAGATAATCTCATTATAATTTTTCAACCTCTATCCCTCCAGTCACCTTTCCACTTTCCGGTAACTGGTGCATTAATACAGTCTTCAACAGTTCCATACCATACATCAAGTGGTTTCGGATCAAGATGGCCTGTTATATAATAACTTTGTTTTGCTGCATCTGTTGCCATAACTTCTGCTTTTGGAACAGTAGCCAATGCTCCTGGACAGGTCCCTGACATCAATGTACCACCTGCTTTTTCAATGATATCTTTATATCCCATACTCTCAGCAACTTTATAAGTCCATGGGTTTGTCATAACCCAAAGTCTTGTATTACATTTTTTTCCATTAATTAAGTGAGCAACCTTTTGTATTTCTTGTATATTATAATGAGGGCAACCCAGATAAACAAAATCAACATTTCTGTCAGAAGCATAGTTCATTTTTTCATAAGCATCTTTTAGATCTTTTTCTTTTATCTCAATTTTTTCTACATAATCATTTCCCTTAAAAGCTTCACTTAAACTAGATGCTTCTGGAGTCACCTTTGGAATGTGATACATTCTAACTTGGCCACCAGTATTTAAAGAAGAGTTCATTTTAACTAACTGGCTTATGGTAGGTTTACCTATACCTACTATTGCAGGTACTTCTACCCCAATCTTTTCTCCGATAGTCCATCCCAAAAGGTCATAATCCATATCAGATTCTAATTTAACTTTGCATTCTACTAACCTGGTAGCTGCTCTATTTTCATCAAGATGCATATCATAGGCTGGTACTTTTCCCAAATATGCTGTTTGGAAACATCCATCAGCATTTGTTCTAGCTCCTAAAACTGCATTTGCCCAAGGAATTGCAGAGCTCTCTCCCCAAGAGCAATGTTGTCCTGCAGTTGGCCAATATGAACTAACAAGATAATAATCACATGATAATATTGGAACCATTCCCATCTTAATAAATGGCTTAATATCTTGCATACTTTTTTTGTGGTATTCATGATCTGACTGAGGCCAAACTGAACAGTTTTCCCATCCA